>CAZAMQ010000001.1:0-67723 GCA_964486225.1 uncultured Thermoplasmata archaeon
CAAAAGACGCTTTCCCTCGCATGGCTAGATCCATCAAAGACGAAAAGAAGTGGAAAGCGGTCGAAAAGGAAGAATGGTTTGAGGATGCCCAGGAGATGGCTAAAGAGAAGAACTTCTTTCACTGGAAGCTGGAATTCCCAGAGGTTTTCTATGGCGAAACAGGGGGAAGTAAAGTGGATGCTGGATTTGATGTGGTTATGGGGAATCCGCCCTGGGGAGAATTAAAAATAGATAGTGAAAAGGAATATGTTAAAAGTGTTTACAAAATAATTAAAAAAGGTAAAGTTGATATGTATCCTTTGTTCATTACTTCATCGATTATTTTAACAAAACGAAATGGGATTTATGGAAATATCATACCAAACACAATTCTATTTAATACACATCATAAACCAATTCGAAATTATATCCTGAAAAAAACATCAATAGATATAATTTATAATTTATCGAAATATATATTTGAAGATGCACCTGATACCGTTCCAGTAATATTAATTTGCAAAAAAAGTAAAAAAAGTTCGGAATCAATGATAGTAAAGCAATTGAAACCAAAGACGGGATTAGAAGGTTTTACTAAACGACAAAATGATATAGATTGCGTCTTAGAACAAATAAAATTTGAGGAAGAGGAAACAAACAAATTTAATCCCAATTTATGCCTACCGAGCACATCAATATTTAGCAATATTTCAAAAGATAATCCGAGGTTAAACGAATTTTGCATAGCTTCACAAGGCATAAAACCCTATGCTACCAAAAAAGAAGGGAATGAAAAAGAATATGTCACACACAATTTAAATAACAAAGGAAAAAATTGGTATAAAGCTCTGCGCGGCAGGAATATAGATAGATATTCCCAAAATTGGGAAGGTGAATATGTCCTATATGGAGATTGGTTATACAGCAAACCGAGGGAGCAGTTTGAAAACACAGAATGCATTTTTTTCCAGAGATTAAGAAAAGCCTCCATGTTTCCTAGAATTATTGCTTGTTTTGCACATACCGGTGAAGTGAAACCGCTCGCTGCTTGTTCAGTTATGAAAACAAAAAAGGAAACTAACCTTAACATAAAATATATATTGGCGCTAATTGATTCTAAATTGATAAATGTATGGTACAAAACATTTGATACAGATGTTGAAATAAAGATAGAAAGTATTTTAAAAATCCCTATACTTGACATCGATTTTAAAACAGATGAATATGAAAAAACAAAATATTTGGAGGAAAGTAAAAAAATTTACAAAGAATATCTAAATGCCAAAAACAATAGCGATGCGATTACTATTATGTTGAAAATCTTAGAAACAGATAAAATAAATCTTCTGGAACAGAAAAAGGATATCATGCATGATTTTCTTGTTTATTTGGTAGATCAAATGACTGAATTGAATACTAAAAAGAAAGAATATATCAATAACTTCTGGATCGATTTAGAAGGAATAGTAGAATATAACACCTTTCAAAAACTTGAAAAGGGTAAACAAGAACGATCTTTATTTAAAAATGATTCATGCAAACCATATGTTGAAGAAGGGTCTTATACTACATTTAAATTAGATCGGGCACTCCTATGGGATGTGGATGGTTTCAAAGGTTTCGTAAAAATATTGGTAGATAATATAAAAAACCTAAGTGAAATAATAAACATATATGAAAAATATTCATCCGACATATGTGATATTCAAAATAAGACACAAAAAACAGATGAATTGATCGATAGTATTGTATACGAATTATATGGGTTGACAGACGAAGAAATTAAAATTGTAGAACAAATTGTTTAAAAAATTGATAAATCATATCACTTTCACCTAGCCCTCAAGTAAAATCTTTTATATTATAGCGCTCGTAAGTATATTGTTGTCAAAAAGAGCTTGATAAAATGGTCGTAAAATCAAATGGAAATATGTATCCCGACAAGGACACTTGGAATCCCTTAGGCGGGGACTGCGTACACGATTGTAGCTATTGTTATCGAAGAAATTGGAAGATAAGGTCTACAAATTGTGACAAAAAATATTCTGGAGATATAAGATTGTGGAAGCCAGAGTTTAAATCCCTAGGGAACGGAAATGAAATATTTGTTTGTTCCATGACAGATTTATTTGCCAAAAATGTTCAGAATCAATACATTGTCAAGATATTAGAACATTGCAAAAAATATGACAACCTATACTTACTACAAACTAAAAATCCTGGTAGGTTGGTTGAATTATATGACACGTTTCCGAAGAATTCTATTTTGGGGACTACTATCGAAACCAATCGGGATTCTAACGGTTATTCCAAAGCACCAAATCAAATAGAGCGTGCAAAATCGATGGCTAAACTTCGAAAGATCATTGATGATAGTAATGACGATATTCAAATAATGATTAGCATAGAACCGATAATGGACTTTGATTTAATATCCTTTGTTTCTTTAATCAAATCAATAGATCCTGATTATGTTAGCATTGGTGCAGATTCAAAAAACAATAATCTGGAAGAACCTTCTAGATCAAAAACGCTTGAATTGATAAAATCCCTTAAAGAAATCACACATGTAAAAATAAAAGATAATCTAGCAAGAATTACGAGTTAAAGGTTGAAAAAATGAATGAAACGACATGGGACTTGGAGCCTCATACGAAGGCTAAACACATGATATTGGATAGATACCTAAAGGCTTGGTTTCCGATAATGGCATCCTTTAAAAAAAGAATAATTTATATCGATGGTTTTGCAGGACCAGGAATATATAGGGGTGGAGAGAACGGTTCCCCAATTATCGCATTAAATATTGTGAAGGATCATGTAATAGATATAAATTCTGAAGTTATCATGATATTTATAGAACAGGACGAAAGAAGATGTTTAAAATTACAAAATGAAATTGATAAGATAGAGCTACCAGACAATGTAAAATACAAAATATATTGTGATACTTTTGAAAGCAAAATAACCGAGATATTAGATTATCTAGATCAACAAGAAAAAAGATTGGCACCTTCTTTTGTTTTTATAGATCCCTTTGGGTATTCACAAACACCTTTCTGCATAATTGAGAGAATTATGCAGTATCCTGGATGCGAATTCATGATAACCTTTATGTACGATTTTATAAACAGATTTATTGGTGAATCTGAGAAAGAGAAAACATTTAACGAATTATTCGGAACGAACCAATGGACTGATATAGATAAAGAGGAAAACCCTGAAGGAAGGAAAAGATTTATACACGATTTATATTTAAAACAACTTAGAAGTAGAGGTCGTGTTAAATATTTCAAATCTTTTGAGATGATAAATAAACACAACCATACAGAATATTTTTTGTTTTATGGAACGAAACATCTAAAAGGACTTGAAAAAATGAAAGAGGCTATGTGGGTAGTAGATTCTGTAGGGGGATACAGCTTTTCAGATAATACAGATCCTCTCCAAACTGTTCTTTTCGAGAAAGAACCAAATTATTCACAGTTGAAAAGGTTGATTATGAATAAGTTTAAAGGAAGACCGGTACGAATCGAAGAATTGGAAAAATTTGTTATAGAACAGACTCCCTTTTTAAAAAAACATTTACGTAAGCCTATTTTGATTCCAATGGAAAAAGCAGATCCCCCCGAGATAACTGTATCTAATCGAAAACGAAAGGGTACATATCCTAAAGGTTGTAAAATCACATTCCTATGATGTCACACAAAAGTAATAATAGTATCCTATCTGTAGTCATACAACTAGATAAGGGCGATTAAATGAGGGACGAGGATAAAGAAGCCCTTCTATTTTTAAGATCAGAAGGATTATCTGCACCGTAAAGGAATTTTTCACGAATTGGTGATTTTCCTATTTATATTGCCTAAAAATATCTACCGCGGCGTTCAGGAATATAATTATCGCTATCTCTATCAATTATTTTCCTTATTTTACCAATATATTCATTTTCTAGAGATTCTAGTTCATTACAATCTTTCATGTTTTTACTTTCTTCAATAAATTCTTGTACTTTACCAAATATTTTTCCTTTCGTACTATGACTACCTAACAGGAAATGTTTATTTTCTGAAAATATTTTGAATAAATGAATTATAAATTCAATACTCATAAAAAGAAATTCATAATCAGAATTCTTAGTTACTCTCTCTCTTGCCTTTTTATTAAGACTTCCAGACCTAGAACCGTTCCGTAAAAGTTTTTTGCAAATAACCCAAATGATACTTTCACTTTTTATGAGTTTGCTATATTTTGATTCTTCAAGATCTTCTTTTGACTTAGAAAGTTCACTTTTAGGAATGTCCTTACGTTGTTTGGAATCAATTAAAAATATTTTATCATTAAGTTGAAGTGCACCATCAGTTTCATTAGCACCCCCTCCAGATAAATAATTGCCGAATAGATATCTCATCAATACATTAATGTGATCCTCGATCTCGTATCCTGCCCTCTTTTCATCCGCAAATCTTTCTCTAAATCCATCTGGGTCGAAGTAATAATCCTCAAGTATCTTTATAGATCGACGAGATTCCTTTTCAACCATGAGTTGTTGATGATATTTAAACTGTCTTTGAGATGCTTTAACTATATATTCTATAACTTCTTCAGAACCTTTCGCTGTCAAAATTTTGTGATAATTCACTCGGGGTAAAATAACATTGTATATTTTATCGAATTTGTTGAACTGAGTTCTTGTAGCAAGGATGACTTTATAGAAACGCCGGTGTTCATCTGAAGGATCATCTGAATATGACTTAAGTATCAATGTTATTTTGTCTCCCAAACTTTTATCGTAATCTACTGATGTTATCCTATATTCCCTTCCTTCCAATTGTATATCACTCCTTTCTGAATTTTTCAAAATGTTATATATCTCCTCTGTTAGTTTATCTTTGTTTATATCTATAGATTCACCACCATTAACTTTCAGAATATCCTTTTCATAAAGAATTTCCAACCCTGATTCTTTAGACATTTCTTCTAGTGGTTGTAAATATTTAATTCTATAGTTAGAATTAGTGGTGAGAAGTTTATTTATGTAAAAGGAAGATGGTTTATAGTAAGGTTCATATACTTCAATATCATTTTTTTTCAGAATCGTTTCAATTTCATCTCTATATTTTTCGTATTCGTCTGGTAGTTCTAAAGCTATCTTTATGAATTCTTGATTTCCTTCAATTCTTTTGAATGTTTGAAAGTTCAATTTAAATTCTACATCTTCTTCTTTTTTAACATAAGTAAATGTACATTCATTTATTGACAATATATCCTGTTTATCGTGAAGGAGAAGATCATAATCTACGAAATCTTGTATATCGATAGGTGTTTCCTTTCCGGACGATACATTAAGAGAAATATCACAATTGTACGATGACAGTTTAATTTTCCTTAAAAAAATATCTTGGCTTTTCAAATTTGAAATGAAACTTGGTTTGATCTTCAATTCCTCATATTCTTCGGGTTCTTCGTCCTCAAGTTTTATTGCGTCCATTTTTTCTGTATTACGTATAAATCTGCTTCTTTGGGTTTTGTTCCCAGATAAAAGTAATTGGTTATTGTCTTTATCTATTTCAATAAGTAAGGGCGGGTAAAATTCTATCTCTTCTGGTTTAAACATATCTGTATATTCTCTAGTTTTTATATGCCCCCCATATATTATTTTTGGATTTGTACCGTCTTTCAAAACTATATTGTTCCCCCTTCCTATATCCTCCAAAAAAGATTCAATATCAGTTGTTTCCTCAAACTTCTTAACATCATTTTTTCTAAAACCTTTTTTGAACCTAATTTTCAGTAAATCTTCGATGTATTGTCTAAAATTTTCCGCAGAATATGTTGGTTTATTTTCATTGAAAGATTCGGCGACTAGGTCAGAAATTCCATCCCAAAATTCCTCATTTTTCGTATCTACTTTCTCATATTTTCTTTGCAACTTTTGAATTGATGTATCATTTCTTTTGAAAACATTTTTTGCTGAAATAAAGATTTTAGCATTTTTAGTGCAAAAGAGGAGAGGTAATATTCTATCTTTAAGATATTCTTTTTCTAACTGGTCTGGTTTCATGTTAACGCACCTCAATATATTCGTTAATTCTCTTCTTGGTTTCTGTGTACATCTCATTATAATTTTGTTGATCGTTAATTAGTATATGTCTATGACAGTATCCTCTTAAGTGTATCCTGTGGCGTTTCGGTATATCGCCTTTAACCATTTTCATAAAATTTAGAAATTCATTATTTCTGTTGTTGTTATACTCTATATGTTGTTTATAGATTTCAAATAGTTGTTTTTCGTTGTCCTTGATTATTTGCTTTAACTGTTCATCATCTTCCCATATTTTTTCCATTTTAATCCCTCTTTATTTGGTTTTCCAAATTTTCTGTGTGTGTATCTAACTCTTCTGTTAAATTTATAATTTTTATAGCTATTTTTTGAGCTGTTTTATTTCTCATTCTTCTTGTAGTGTGTTGAACCGATCCTTCCTGAACTTTGCCAAAACGATCGATGACCGGATCTCGTTTATTTAAATCAGATTTAATTTCATCCCATCTATCTTGAAATTCGCGAGGAAAATCATCACTATTAAGAACAAACAGGTCATTCAAATAAGCATCTCTGACTCTTTCTCGAACATTGCTTTCATTTGTGGCCAACGTATCACAAGCAAGATGCAATCTACTTATCGTATACCTATATTTTTGAACCATTTCTTCTATTGTCATGTCCATCTAATTTCATACGGTAATATAATTGATATATATTTAAAGTTGCCTAACTTTGGGACATTTGTAGCTAAGTTAATTTAAATAAATATGAAAAATGTAGTATTATGGTCAATCTACCCATTATTAGTATCGGAATTTACGTAATTGCGATTATAGCTAAAATCTTCACATATTTACAAAATAAACGTTGGAAAGAAAAAATTCCGGCATATCAAATGTTTTTCGAAGTGAGTGTACCCCAAGGCTAAAGCCATTGGGACATATTGAGATAACTTGTTCTCTCGAAAACAGGAACTATGTTCCAGTGGATTGAGGGAACTTGTTCCCTAAAGAGTTGTAATCAGGATTCCGACGTACTCTATTGTTGTCAGGCAAAGTCCTTTAGATATTTCAGGAAAATCGATTTATTTTCCTGATATCGAAGGAATTCTATGATAATTTCTATAGAGAAGTTTGAGGAGTTCTTGAAGATCGGTATAATCTTTTTGATATGGCGAGTGAATTACTCGGAATATCTATGTAGTGGTGAGATTGAAATACATATCCAATAGAAGTCCTGTATAGGAATCCAGCTATGATAGATGAGTTGGAGAAGGTTGTCCACTTCCTTCTAACGAGTACATCTACGATGTACGAGTGTGAAGAATTTTGATTCCATACAACCCAAACATAAAAGGTTGGGGAATTAGGGTTAAGGCAGGTTTATTAAATCATATTGTTTGGTATAATCATCTACATATTGTTCTAAATAACGGTTATTTCTATTTTCGCTTAAATTTACCTTCTATCCAGAAATCACCCGTATACGCATTTCCCCCCAATCTTATTTCCTCTAAATCCTCTTTGATCTCTTGTATTTTATCTTCTAATTTTTTATGTGGGGTAAAGAAAGGCTCGTTCTGTTCTGTGAAATCGACAATTATATCCTCCAAGGGTGTGAAAAAAAAAGTTTCACTGTTCTTTTTGATCTTCTTTACCAGAGACATTTCATGTTGCATAGTATTGTAAACTCGGAAGGGTATTTATAAGTTACGGTTGTTACATAAAGAGAAGTTTTATATAGTTATACCCACATGGGAATAGTATGTTAGAGTATGTATGTCTAAATTGTTGGCATAGTTTTAAACCAAGAGACGAAACTGTAAGCAGGAGGAAATGTTCAAACTGCAAAAGCAGTAGAGTAGTGGAATTAAAGACTTTAGCGAAAGCTCTAACAGGAGCAAAAGAATGGCTTGAAAAACAGAAAAAACCATTACCTTTTTCTAGTGTATTGGTTGTTATCAGAGATTTTCCAACTATCCATAATATACTTAAAAATTCACCTTTCCCTAGGGGTATAGAAACTTTGAATCAAATAATAGAATGGGCTAAAGATTGGGATAATGATCGTCTTTCAGCAAAGGAATATTTAATTTTAAAGTTAAGAGAAGTAAATCCATAACACATTATATATTGTTTGAGTATTTAAAATGGTTTTACAATGAAATTATAATTTGTTCATAACCTCCAATTTGAACATGTAAACTAGAATCACAGTAACACATATTAGGAAGTAATTGTATAAAGAGAGTGATAGTTATGAGTAAAGAGGGACCCCTGGATGTAAAAATAGAAAAAGCGATTAGAAAGTCATCTCCGTCAAAAAAATCTACCTTCGATTTGATTAATAATTTCCTTTCTAATCGAGATTTGAACATATTTTTTAATCATTTGTCAACAAATCAACATTATAAGCAATTGTTGTTCCTTCATCGTTACGATTTGTTTGATCTTGAGGATGAAATGTTACCTTTGTATTTTCACCTTTGCAGCTTATCGATGGGTGAAAGTGAATTGGCGACACAAATAGAAGACCCAACTCTAGAATATGTGATATCGAAAGAGAGTGAAGCTATAAGCAACGGTATGGTTTTTTTACAAAATTTATTAGCTTTAGATGAAGGTCAATGGGATATATTCTTGGAGGACATAATGGATGTGGTGGCTTATTTATCAATCTATTTTATCAGATATAATCAGAATATTAAAAATCTAGTTAATGCTGAAATATTTGACTACGAGACTATGAAAGCCGTTTTAAAAAGTTACGAGAATACTATTAATTTCAGCTCATTTATTGAGGAAACGGTATCCGCATTAGAAACTGACCAAGATGTAATAGATCCGATTATAAAAGAAAAAATATTTAAACTACTTACACAGGTCTTCTCGGGGTTCAGAAAAAACCTGAATCTTCTAATAGAAGATACTGATAAATTTTTACCAAATTTCAAATTAACTTATCATTTATCATCTAGTATATTGATAAAAAAACTTCTATCGCTATCGGGCCTATCCTTTAATGAATATACAAAATTTCTTGATGAACTATATCGAAATCGTTTGATCGAAAATAAAAGTACGATATTTTGGTGTGAAAATTGTAGTCTTGAGAATCCATCTTATTCGGAACATCATGGCAGAATCGCACCTTCAAAAATATCTCGAAATAACTGTTTGTATTGTAATCAACCACAATCTTATGCATCTATATTTTCGATAGATACAACTTTAAAGGAGGCTATACTTTCTAAGGATGGCCTTTTGTCTGTTTATCTCGGTTGGTTATTAAAAAAAGAGGGTATCAAGTTTGAAGTTGGTGGATATACCGCTAAATTTGAAAATGATTTCGTTATCGATAATTCTATTCTGGTAGAGTGTAAGATGTTTAAATCCAACAAAGATCGAGTTGCGATACGTTCTAATTTGGATAGTTGTTTTTCTCAAATTAAAAAGCATATCAAACAGTTAGAAAAAGAGGGAACAAAAATACAAAGAGCATATCTTGTTTGGAATCGAAGAGAAACAGAAAAAGAAATCCAGAATAAACTGGAATCCAAATATATGGAATTGTTTAGAAAATATAGTTTAAAAATCATATGCCCAGATAAGATAGAAGAACTTGTTGAGGTGATAAAATCCTATGATCGATAGGACTGTAATATATTATATCATTAACCCCCCTCAAAAGAGACATTGGGATGTTGAAAATGAATGAAGAAGATTGCTTGAATGAATATGAAGATTTAAAGGATCTTTATACTGACTTCTCCATGGTAATTCGTACAATAATAGAGAACATTTTATACACAAATGACATAAATTATCAAGTTGTAACTAATAGGACGAAAAACGATGAATCTTTAAAACGCAAAGTTAAAGAAATCACCGACATTCACTCTGTAAGAGATATAGACGATCTAGCTGGTTGTAGAATAATTTTCTATACGAACAAGGATACACAACGAATTGTTGGATATTTATGTGAAGAATTTGACGTTGTTAAAGAAAATTTAAAATATTCTGAAAAGAGTTATAATGCTCTACATCTAGTTGTTAGATTAAAAGAAGATCGATTAAAGCTTTGTGAATACGAGATGTTTGATGGGCTTAAATGTGAAATTCAATTAACAACAGTATTATTCCACGCATGGTCTGAGCTTGCACATGATTTAATCTATAAGCCTAAAGAAGATCTTTCTAAATTTGATGAACATGCATTTGATTCAATTGAAGCTCGATTTCGCAAGACAATGGGGGAACTAAAAAGGGTTCAAACGGATTTTGATTATATCATAAAGCAGTGGAAAGAAATTAGAAAAGGAAAAAAAATTTTTTCTGAAGAATTTCTATATGATCTGGAATCAGCAGGTTCTATTAATGATATTCAACAAAAGTTAAAACTCATTTTAGAACACGTTGAAAAATTTGGTGATAAAACACCAAAAGAATTACAAATAATCGAAATAATTAACAACGCTCTAAAAAAATCAAAAACACTCAAAAAAGAACCTATCAAAACTCTTTTTGGTGAACACCCAGGATTTGATTATTCCGATGTAGCTGATGTTAGTTTGGACATCTTCGATCGTTTGAAATATATTTATCCAAAAGATGTTTTTGATGAAATAAAATGTTTATCTGTTGATTCAGAAGAAAAAGTTAAAAATAAAGCATTAGATGTTTCTTCAAAAATTGTTAAATATTCATTTGTACCAGAAAATGAAGCAATTTACTATCATATCCAATCATTTGTCACCGAAGAAATTGAAAATTGGGACGATGAAACATTGCTTAGATATTTCAATCTAACAGTAAAGGTATCCGATGAGTTGCTTTCCCCTTCGTTTCACACTGTTTTGCCTAGTGGGTATGATAAAATTTCTTTATACCAAGGCCCACTACCTCCAAACGACACATTAATAAGAATAAGAGAAAGAACAATATGTATTCTTAAACGGCTATATACTATATCTGAAACTCTCTCGAACAAACACAAAGTTTTAAAGACGCTCAAAAAAGCAACCCTAACACCCAATGAAGAAGATTATTCGCCAGAATTAAAAAGGGTTATTTTGGATAATACAAATGATGTAATATCTTTTTACATATACCTTGTCGAAGATTCTGATAATGAAATAATTCAGATTATTGAGCAACAATTGAACGGTTTTATAAAAAGATTTAAAGATGATTTGATATATTCGGATAAATTAAATGAAATGATTAGTAAAAACGAGGATTATAAGGTACACAAAGTACTTGTGGGTTGGGATATTAACTACTTCAATGACTATCAATATGAAAAGGCAGAAATCGAGAGAAAACAAAAAATTAATGAATATGTAACACAGATTAACGAAGAGTGTATTAATGATTGGGAAAATAAATTTTTATCTATTCTAAAAAATTACAATCAAGTTAACTCTCGAAGCGAATATCGGTATCTTAGATATTTCTTAGAAAATTTGGGTGAACAAAAACCTCGGATTGGGTTTGAACTAGCCTTAAAAATAGATTTTGAACTAGGACCTTTTTTGGACAGTCTAGTAACTGGTATTTGGAAAAGCCCCGAAAAGGATTTGGCTAAGGAATTATTGTCACGTTGGATAAAGGAAGGAAAGCATTTGTCAACGTGTCCAAATGTATTCTCTCATACTCATGAAACCGACCTCACATTGTTATCTATGTGTTATGAAAAGGCGAAAGAGCAAAAAGATATTGATGTTATTATTGGTATCGTAATATGCATTTCAATAAACTATGACCAAAATCCAGACCATAAAACCATATTTATTAATTGCATCAAAGAACTAAATAAATATGGAAATTATATATGGACAAATTGTTTTATCCACAATGATAATTCTATATTAAGAGACATTGACAAAATAGACCTAGATGTACTTTTAGAAAATTTCAAATATGCTCCGAGAATTGATCATGATTTGGAATTAATATTATCGGAATTTGCACACCAATATCCTGGAGAGATAATCGACTTTTTTTATGAAAGAATTAAAGTGCAAAGAGAAAAAGATGGAAATGATAGATATCATGCAATACCTTTTTCATTACATATTTTAAATGAATCCTTAAGTAAAAATCCTGTGAAAGTTATCGACGAAATTTTGAAATGGTTTGATATCGAAGATAGATTATTATGTATTGAATGGGCTAATTTAATTGAATTGATTTTCCCGGAGTTTCATCCTGAACTAGAAGATAAATTAATCAAATTACTACGATCTAAAGATGATAAAATAGAGATTATTGTTTTGTGTATCTTACGCGCATATGATGGTCAAAAATTTTTACACGAAGTTTGTAAAGAGTTTATCAAGCAATGCCCTGAGAAAAAGGAGTATCAACAAGAAATGTTCTTAATACTTTCTGGAACAGTTGGTGGTTTTGGTGAATACGCAATTTGTGAATCTTATAAAAAGAAAAGAAGAGAGATTCAGGAATGGAAAAAAGATGAAAATATCGCAATTCAAAAATTTGCTATACTGTATGATCGCTATTTATCTAGTATGATAAACTACGAAAAAAAGAGAGTAGATGAAAGTGTTGAATTTATGAAAAGAGAATTTGAAACTCATGGCTGAATGATTGGAAATACGAGTGTTTAGATTAAGATATCGGATTATTAGAAGGTTATAACTAAATATACATCCTCTCCTCACTGTATGTTTTCCTTAACCCTCTCCCTCCGCTCCTCATTCGGAGGATGGAACTGAACCCCTAGCATTTTCAAATACGCTCTTGCAACCCCCTTCTCGATCTTAAACCCCAACGCCTCCTTGTTCTCATCAGAAACCCGGGATAACGTCGTTTCGTAATCGATCCCATCGATGATCTCCAGTGCTTCATAGGCAACATCCCAGGGGTTTTTGATGTTGCAGGCCTCCTGCATCATCTTTGCGGCCCAGAGATCGCATTTGTTTTCGATGTCCCAATTTCCCTTGTATGTGAACTTGGGGCTGATCAATGCTATGGCGGTGAAGATGATGAAGGCAGAGATGGGGTATATTCCGCTCATGTTCAATATGTACACGGGTACGTAATAAGAGATCACTGCTATCGTGAGGAAGAAGATGAGGAGGTTGAATAGAGCGTTCTTTTTCAGAGGATATCTCGATAAGTGTGCTTCTTCGTGTAGTAGTGCGAAGGTGATGTGTTCTTTTTTTAGTTCCTTCAGATCGTTGAAATACGGGTTGTAAAGGATCGCACTGGTGCCGGCTTTGAATGACTTTGTTTTTAACGGTGCCTGGACCAGTTTTCTGTTTTTGTCGATCAGGTATCGTTTGTTTTTATCCGATGATGCTTCGGTGTTTTGAAGCTGTGTAAATATCTCTCTGATCCTATCGTTTTTCATGATATTGGGTGCCCCTATAGTTGGTTTCTTCTTGAAGATTATCTGATTATCCCTTTAAATTATTGTTGGTTATTGAAATAGAATTGAGGATTATTTTGTCGAAGGAAGTTTTTTAATACACTTAATCTAATCAGTAAACAATGTCGCTTAAAGAAAGGATTAACAAAATACTTTTGGAAACAAAATATCCAATATATTGGATATCAATGTTTGTTATAATTTTAATGCTATCGATTTATATTGTGCACAATTTCAGAGATAATTGTTTTCTATTTTCTTCTATAATATTATTGTCTGCAGTTTACATTTATACATTTTGGTGTGAATCGAATGAAAATAGTTACTCGAACTATGCTTTAAGCCTAGGCACATTAATTATTATTCTCATTGTATAACCTAGAGAGATATGTCACCCCTCTATTGAGAAGGTAGAAGTATCTTCTCCAATTTAAGTGCTTTGACGAGCTTGTCAAACCATTTGAGATCTACCTCACCAGAATATTTATCCTCCGGACAAGTATCTATTGCCGAATGATGCTTTCCGTTATTGTACCAATGGTTGTAAATTCGGATGAATTTATCGATCTTAGTTCTGTTCCTTGAATTACCAATGTGATGTCTAAGGAAACGCTTCAGACCTTTTTGATATGCACTTAGCTTTCCGAGTGTTTGTGGATGGTGTATACTAGACCATATATGCTTTTGATTGACGTATTCAGAACAGTATTTTCTCATCTCATTATTCTTTCTGTTGAATTGTGTCCCATTATCAGTGAGAAGATTATCATACTTTGTTTTGATTAACTTTTTCATCCCCTGGATAACAGTCTTATCTTTTGCATCTCTTAAAGATACAGCCCATCCTTTTCTAGAATGGTCGTCTTCCATTGTTAGAAGGGAGACGCCATTAAATGAAGTCAGATCTGCCTGTATCAAACGGTTTGGATGTCCCCATTCAAACCGTTTCCAATCGTTTTGAACACGTCTCTCACGTTCGATCTCACCTTCTCTTACGAGGATATTGTAAGTAAGAGAGGGATATAGACGTTTAGTCATACCAGCTCTTTGTAAACTTTGATTGACAATGTCTGATACTGGTTTTGGTCCAAAACCGGTAGCTTTCCTTACAGCTATGACTTTATCTTCGATTTCTTTGGGAGTTTTATTAGGTATTCTTTTTGGCCGTTTTGATTTAAAACGCAATCCTGCAATCCCTTCCTCCCGAAATCTCTTTAGAATCCTGTAAAATTGTCGAAGACTTCGACCGATCATCTCAGATGCTTTTTTACGAGTGATTCCAAAAGGCTTAGGGACTAGTGTTTTCGCAACAGCTCCGTAACGTTCTTTCACATAGCTTGGCTCATCCTTGAGAACATCGATGTGTTCCCTATCCAAATATATACTTCCTCTTTCTATTATCATTTCGTGTCACCTCTTTGTTGGTGAGTTTATCATTCCGACAAAGGGGTGACACATCTTAATGGTTTACACAAATTATTATTCTCATCATTATCTCAAGATTTATTTGGGATAGGGATTCTGCAATTAACATTAGTGTTGCTGTGGGGACAGTATCTGGGCCCGTGATGGCATACTTTGCATTTATGTTTTATGAAGAGACAAAAAGGGTAGAAAAAAAGGAGCGACAAAAAACCGAATGGTATAGAAGATTACATATAATATTGAACAACAGAGAATTGAACAAATTGGTAGGAAATAAGGATATTGACTTAGCAGTGAATCAGGGAACTTATGAGAGATATGAAAAGATCATTGAGAACATGGAAAGATTATGGATAGATAAGCCAGAAACTATAGACGAAGAAATAGCGGAAAAAATTTTTAAGATTATATCCGAACTTCAAGATACAACGGCACCAGCTAGCATATCTTTTATCTGTGAACACATGCCCCAAAAAATTAAACAACTAAGAATGTTAGTAAAAAAACATATTTGATTGATAAGATTGAATTTAATTTCAGAAAAATACTTAAACAAATATTCCACTCGAAGTAAACATGGATTACACCGAGTATAAAGGTAAATGGTGGCTCCCAGGTAAAGAGTATAATAAGATATTTGGAACATTGAAATTCTACCCAAATGATCGTTTGGAACTTGAAGTTAATGGTATTTTTGAATCACTACCTTTTGGTCGGCTGATTGAATTCACCCAGTATGATTTCATTTATGGGGAAGATTACAATGGTAAAAAAATTACATTATTTAAAAATAGAGAAACGTATAGAAGTAAAGATATTGAATCCCGATATTTAGTTGTATATGCATTCATAGGACATCACTTTGTTAATGAAAAAGAAATATCTTTCGATGAGATAGAAATCAATTTTCATAATCTTAAAGAATGGTTTGGTTTGTCAGGAATTGGTTATGAATATGATGATGTAAGTTTTGCCTATCGATATACCGAGCAAGACATTATTAAAAATAATATTGATGGCGAATATGAGTTGAATTTTATTTTCGGCTGTCCTTGTGAAATGAAAGGTACAGGTCCTACAGAGATATATTTAAAGGATGAATGTTCTCTAGAAATTAAGAAACATTTCGAAAAATCTCTTGATCGATATTTTGAAATAATAGAAATGCTCAAAGTATTTTTTTCTTTATCGATGCAATTACCTATTTATATGACTAACATGAATGGAGTGGTTAGCGACGAAGGACCCTGTTGTAATATTTTATTTGGAGATATCCGAGATGAAAAAGATTTACAAAAAGTTCATAAATTCCAAATGCCATTAATTTATGATAGAATCTCAGAAGAATTTGAAGGTGTTTTAAAAAACCTTCACAGATCCTACCATAAATTTGAAAACATGTTTAATTTGTACCATGGCATAATATACAATCAAAATATGTTTCCAAGACAAGAATTTTTATTTTTGGTTAATGCATTAGAATCATATCATCGTTTGTGGCTAAAAGACAAATACATCTCTGATGAAGATTTTAAAAATAAAGTTTACAATAAGTTAGTTGACGCGATACCGGATGATATCCCTGTAGATTTGAAAAATAGTTTGAAGTCAAGGTTACAATATCACAATGAATACTCCCTCAAGAAAAGATTGGATGAAGTTTTTGAAAGGTTTATAGAACCTATTGATTTTATAATAGAGAATCGAGATGATTTTACAAACAGAGTCAAAAATATGCGAAATTATTATTCACATTATTTTGAACTTGAAGAAGAAATAACCTTTGAAGAATTAAATAATATTAAAGAAAAATTGAAAACCATCGTAGAAATTTGTATCCTTGGGGAAATAGATGTAGATCTGGCAAACGATTTGGAAATAGTTGATAAATTATACAAAAATAAAAGAAAATTCATAAGTTTTTGATTAGTCCTTGAACAACTTTGAAATCACAAGTTACCTTTGTTGGAAAATATTCCAATATATTATCACCAAATTTGATCCCTATGGCTTGCAGTAACAAAGTCGTAGTAATGATGCCTTATAAACAAGCTTGAAGACCCGTGATCTCATTGAATTTTAGTACTTTTCAGTTTTGTAATCTATATACGATTGCATCTATTAAAACAAGGATTAAAAGTTCATGAAAATGAGATATTATTTAATCAAACTTAACAATGATTTATATCTTTTAGTATACATAGATAATAAAGTCATACTCCAGATTTCAACAAATATAGTGGAAAAGAATAATCCGAATAAATGATGCCACTCGGAATCAATTAACATCAACTTAGATGGACTCTTTACAACATTATATACTAATATAAACATGTACAGACCTATTAATCCATTAAAAAATTTCATGGGTAATGGGTAACCCTTTAAAAAATCAAAATCTCCTTCACTTTGATCAGCATCTTTATCATTATTTGTTTTTCTTCTAGCCCTTTCAAGGTCTGAATATGATAGAGAAATACCAAGTGGAACAGAGATTATTACTACTTGATGGAAAAAGGAAATGTTAAATCCCAAAAATTGGGTTGGAAGATATAAACTCAGCAATATCACCGTATACCAAAATAACCTTTTCTTTATCAGCAGAGATTCTAACATTTCATCATCAAATATCTTCACGGTATTAAAAATTTAGGACTTATTGACGAATTTATTATTTTTTTATTGGTAATAATTTACAATGCCCAAATTATAATAAGATGACAAATTGCAATAAAGAAAATATGAGATTTGAAGAAAGGAAGGAAAATGGTGAAGTAACACATGTGGAAGGAAAAGACACTTTCTAAACTCCTCTTAAAACCATCTTAAAAAAAGTTAAAAACACGTTAAAAAACATCTTAAACCAACCTTGAAGTACACTTAAAACACGTTCAAAAACATCTTAAAATATCCTTTAAATCACTCTAAATTTCGCTTAAATCAAACCACTTATGAGATCGGTGAATATCTTTAAAATTGTGAATACGCTGGGAAAGCAACGCTTTAAAACTCCACCCAACCTCCACATCTTCGCAAAAGTCAGCAGATGCCTGCCGAATTTCACACGCAAATTTCGGCAGTTCCACACCTCATCCAGTGATCCATAATCGCCGAATATCTCCAAAAAGAGCAAGATCAGACGCTCTTACATTCTTTTTGTGCAATCTTTTCAGAAAACTAAAAGTTTTCTAAACGATATCGGGAACGAGTTCCCGAAATAAAGTCGGCAGTTTTCACAAGAGTTATCGCAAAAGTCGGCAGGTGAATATTTCGGGAATCAAATTCCCGATATCGAAGGAATTTTTCTCAAAATTCCTGTAGATCACGTGCAAAAGGTAGCAGTTAGCAGCCACCTTTCATAACTCGTTTGAGAGGTAAGGGGATGCCAATCCCCGCAAGTCTTTGACTTCAGATCCGGAAAGGGGAAAAAGATCGAAACACTCCGATTACTGGCGATCGAGGATAGGAGATCATCGTGCGATCTACGAAATCGAACATAAAAACGAACGGATCATCGTATTATTTATTGGTCATAGAAAAGACGTTTACGATGATTTTTCACGATTGGTCTGAGTCATCGTTCCCACCTGCACACCAGCCAGTGAGCTCTCGACCATTTGTTTCAACTTAAAAACGACTTCGTGTGGGTGTATTCGGCGAAGTACAGCCGGCGGCAGAGATAAACATCGTTATATGAGAAGTCTAGCGTTCCATCTTTGCAGCTTGATATCTGTGCTGTCATGTGACAAAATACAACAATACTTAAATACTATTGTTGATAATTGACATAAGATGAAAGTAAGACTCAATGCACTTCAGATCGAGATAATGCAGTGCTTGATGAAGAGGGAATACGGAACCCTTAAACAGATATCGCTGGAGCTCGATAAGAGCCAATCCAGGATATCCTCTGTTGTTAGTGACCTGGAAAATAAGGGATTGGTCGATCTTGAAAAAAAGGGTCTTTCCAAAAAAATTTCCGTTGCAAACAGTAAACACGCATCTATTCTAAAAAAACTCTTTGCTATGCATCCAGTGGATTTCGAAAACTGCCTGTCAGGATCCGCCCTCGAAGTTCTTCAGCCGATCACTGAAGATGAACTAAGCCGCTCCGAAGTTTCCAAAAGGTGTGGTTATTCCGAAAGAACGGTGTCCAGGGTTTTTGATCGGATGAGAGAGAGAGGTATGATCGTTGAGGAAAGTGGTCTTTACAGCATCAATCCCAGATACGCTGCATTATCGGAGTTCATATCGGAATTTCAGTCGTATCTAAACGTTAAAAGATCTCGTTCTTTTTCTCCAACATCCACCATGATATGGGAGAGAGGAAAAGAATTTATGGTAGAGACAAGAGAGACGAATGAAGAAGATTATTTTCTTACGGGATATGATAGATTAGCCGACTTCGGTGTACCCCTGATAACCACAGGATCACGGTATTACTTTTATACCGAGATGAAAGACGAACTTGTGTTGGAAGATGTGTGCTTACATACACTAATACCCGATATTAGCAGTACCAGAAACCTCCTTTACGTATTACTGGCGATAGGAAAGAACAGAGTGAATTGGAGTTATCTGAAAATAGAATCTGTAAAATACGGGCTTGAGGATACTGCTGCGGCCCTAAAAGAGTACATGGATAGCCGTGGAAAGAAAAAAGCAAAGTATTTTCCTCCATGGGAAGAATATAAAACCAAGGCCAGGGAGTACGAGATAGATGTATAGGAAAACCTTTGGAATAGACTATATGGAACGGGAATTGGAGCGGTTAGGTGAAGCTCTTGATAGTGATGTAAAAATATATCTGATCGGTGGTGGGCGTATGCTGTATAGAGATGCAAAAGCAGCCACCAAAGATGTTGATATGGTTGTAACTGATCCATCATACTTGACATCGTTATCTTCCGGACTCAAGAAGCTAGGTTATGGCGAGATCAAAGAACTGCCGGTCGATTATAGAAGCTTGGGTGCATCAATTATTATGAAAAATGAAGACGGATTCCAGTTCGATGTATTTTACAAAAAGGTGTGCAACAATCTATCGGTCGGTGAGAGGATGGTGACTTTGCTCCCATTTTCTCCATAAACTTCCATCTCGAAAGGTGGATCTCCATATATATAAGAATACTCGTCTTCTGGAACTGAATACACCACGTTCAAATAAGTGGTAGGGGTACTCTGAGGATCACCCGCAGAAAATTCATTACTCCGAACCTCTATTTTAACAGTTAGTGCACCTTTTATCTCTTCCGATTGGGAAAGGTTTATGTATTGGGCGCACAATTATTGTATAGACAATAAAGGAGAACGAACATGAAATTCGTAGATCGAGAACAAGAATTGGATACCTTGAGGAAACTATACCGATCGGATGATTTCGAATTCATCTCACTTATCGGTAGAAGAAGAGTGGGAAAAACAGAACTGATAAAAGAATTCTTAAAAGAAACAGACGGTATATATATTTACATATCTTTAAGCGATGACAAGCAGCTAAGACTTCACACCGCAGAAAGATTGAACGAGATACTGGGTTTGAGTCTTGTAGGTGAACCTACATGGAGAGATATCATCGATGCTCTATTCGATAAAAGTGAGAAAAAAAAACTATTCGTTGCCATAGACGAATTCCAGAGACTTTTGAATATAAATGAATCAGTGCCTTCACTTCTTCAGGGTGCTATAGACGAGAGAAAAAATTCTTCTAAGATGCTGCTGTGCGTAGCTGGTTCCTCCATCGGTATGATGGAAAAATTGTTTCTTTCGGATGCCTCGCTTTACGGACGAAGAACACGTAACATCAAGTTGAACCCTTTCGGCTATGAGGATGTGAGGAAATGGTTTGTTCCCCAAGATATGAACGAAGGATCCATATTGAAAAGGTATGCGGTCTTCGGTGGTACTCCTAAATATCTGGAGTTTGCAACAGATGGTTCGCTGATGGATAACATAGACGAACAGATACTTTCGCCCCGTTCATTGCTTTATGACGAGCCCTGGGTCCTTCTTTCAACCGAATTGAAATCTCCTGATAAGTATTTCGATATCATCAAGCTAGTATCAATGGGGAAGCAAACTCCCAAAATGATATCCGATCAGCTTGATCTCGAAAGAACTTCGTTAGGATATTATCTGAAAAAACTCCAAAAGGACTTTGATATGCTCGATAGAGTAGCACCCGTCACTGAAAAGATCACAAAAAGCAAGAAAAAGAGATATCGTATAAAGGACAATTTTTTCCGATTTTGGTTTCATTTTGTGTATCCCAACAAGGATCAACTTGAGATAGGTGATAGAGAGGGTGTAAAAGGTAAAATAGAATATGAATTCGACGGATACATGGGGAATATCTTTGAAGATGTGATCAGGGAGATCATCAAAAAAAGAAACGGGAACAGATTACTAGATTGGAGATTGAGGCGTTATGAAAAGATCGGACCTTGGTGGGATCGAAGGGGTGATGAGATCGATATCTGCGGTATATCGAAGGATGGATATCTCCTGGGGGAAGTCAAGTGGAGCTTATCCGATAAGAGAGATGTAAAAAAACTGCTGGAGAAGATGAGAAATTCTAAATTTGATCACGATCCACAATATATGATAGTATCCAGAGAGTTCACACCCGATGCAAAAGAATATTTGCGCCAAGAAGACGTAATACATTTTACTCTCCGAGATTTTCCGGAGATATGGTCTCTCTAGTTATTCTATCCAAAGGAGTCATCGGCTTGGATTGTTCTTTCTCTATATAGTCCACCAGTTCCTCTTCGATCACGCCTTTCAAAGATATTCCAGATGGATCCGTCTTCTTGTATGGCCTTCTCCAATATCTCTGTAAAATAGAATTCGGGATGATCGAAACCCCACCCGCAAGCGAAGGATTCCTCCCATTCAAAACCAGGCGAATCATGAAAATTCGCTAGGTATTCCAGGGCCTCGATGGGTATGCTTTCGACGCCTTCGTTATGTCTGGGTGAACTATAAGAATATATCAATTATCGATGTGTAATCAGATAACTATTTATAGGAAATATGACTAAATTCTAAATGATGCGACTAAACATATTACAGCAGATGAGATCCCAACTGCTGGAAAGAACTTCCATCAAAGATCTACCGGAACTGGTATGGAAGCGAAGTGGAGCTCTAAACACCTGGGGTACCAACGCCATTGAGGGCAGCACCATCGGACGGAAGGATGCAGAGAAGTTACTGCTGGATGACACAACTCCCGCAGGAAAACCCGTGAAAGATGTTAGAGAAACGCTCCAGCACCAGGAGGCTTTCAGAGAGTTACCGGAATACGGAAAAATAAACATGGAAAACATATTGGAAATGCATGAAACAGTATTTCGAGGTACTCTGGAGGATGCGGGACAGTGGAGAAGAGTTAATGTACGTATCACCGGGGCTAAATTCACACCACCTAGGATGGAAAAGGTAAGAGAAGAGATAAGTAGATGGGTGGACGAATACCATCAAAGAGACCTGGAAGGAGATGATGTTTTCACTCTTGCAGCATGGATGCATTATGAACTCGAAAGGGTCCATCCCTTTGCAGACGGTAACGGCCGTATAGGAAGATTGCTCTTGAATCTGCATTTTATCAACAGGAATTGGCCGCCGGTACACGTACTCCCGGCTCATCGAAATAAATACATAGATTCGTTGAACGACTATGCAGACGGTGATACCAAAAGTCTTGAAGATTTTTTAAAGATAAGGATGGGCGCAAGCCTGTTGGACCTGTTGGACCAGCTCGGCACAGCGGAGGACGAGATGATATCACTCAAGGATGCAGAAACTCCCTACGAAGAAAAATACCTGGCTCTCAGGTGTAAACAGGGCGAGATACCCGCATTAAAGGAGGGACGGGAATGGAGGGTGAGTAAAAGAGCTTTGAGATTGTACACCGAGACGGTGGGAAGGAAGTGAATGAGAAGGGAAAAAAGATATAGTCAATACCACTTCGAACGAAACGATTGAACAGTTAGTCCGTATCATCAAGTAACGAAAAATATCATATAATCTCGTGGTACTCCGAAAAATATGATGCAAAGAGGGAGAACTTGGGAGTTCCTTACATGACCTCGACGATTATCCGTTTGTAGTTCACGACCATAGTGTCCTGTTTTTCGTTACGCTATGTGATTCAAATTTCAACAGGGAAATTCCTTCCGCCCAAATACCAGTACACCCAACACGAGTAATACCACCGATACTACGGCGAGTACCTGAACCGAGTAGACCGTACCTGAAGCCGTGGCGAACTCCATGAACTCCATGCGGCCGGTCCCGATACTGCGTATGTAATGCTTGATAGCGAACTCGCTGATACGTCCCGGTATCGACCCTATGAAACCCTCCCAGATGAAGGCGTAGAAAAGGCCGAAATAAATAGATCGTTCAAGTACCACACTGGCCAGCAGGAACAGTGCGGAATAGACTATACATCCGATGAACACCAGTAAGAACATGTTGAGATATAGCTCCAGCGCGTTACCGGAGATACCGAAGGGTACGAAGAAGGCTAGGAAACCGGCGGTCAGTATCATGAACAGCAGCAGTAAAAGTGCCAGCAGCAGTGCGGTATAATAGGAAAGATAGGCAGCCCACCTCTTCATGGGTGATGTGATCACCATGGTGATGCTCATGTCCTCGATCTCGTCCCGTATCACCGACGAGCCGTAGAACATGGTCACCACGGGCAGGAAGAATGATATGATCAGTATGTCAAGTAACTCCGCACCATCCTCGAAAACAACGTCCAGCCTCGAAGCGTATCCCATCACTCCGGCCACGAGAACACCCACGAGTATCGCTGCAGCTACCCGTTTGTGGAATAGTATTTTTTTCAGTTTGTACGCGGTGAGTGAGTAAAAGGCGGTTATCTCCATGCTATCTACCTACCAGATATCTAAAAACAGCCGCCAGATCATCGTCCAGGCTGTACATCTCTCTAAGCTCTCCGCCGCTTTCAAGCAGCATCTTCGGTACGCTGTTGAAGAATTCGTCCGGTCGTCTTACTTCCACCCTCAACCGTTTTTTACCTCCGTCGAATCCCACGGAAACGGTATGCTCCAACTCCAGCAGCTTCTTGGCCAGCTCTACCATCCCTTCACCTTCTATGATAATGTTGTGCGGGTGCTCGTCCATCAACTCTCTTATACCATAGATATCTCCGGAGGCAACGGCCCTGCCCTTGTATATCAGCACTACGTCACTGGTCATCCTTTCCACCTCGAAGAGCACGTGAGAACTCACGAGTATATGGTGACCGCTTTTCTTGTGCAGCGACTTGATCACATCGATAAGTGACCTTCGAGCCTGGGGATCGGCACCGCTCAGCGGCTCGTCCAGCAGCAGTAAATCAGGGTCGTGCAATATGGCCCCTGCGATCTTGATCCTCTGCCTCATACCCTTGCTGTATCCTCCTATCTTCCTTCCAAGGGCGTAGTCTATACCCACCGTCCGTGAGACCTCCTTTATTCTGCCCTTCAGACCAGCCCCCTTCATGTTGTGAAGTCCGCCTGCCAGCCGTAAAAACTCAAAACCAGTGGCATCATCGGGTAGATTATCGTAGTCCGGGCAGAAGCCTATCTTAGAAGATAATTTTTGGTTGAGCCACGGATCCTGCCCCATCACCGTAAGTGAACCTTTACTGGGCTTTATCATCCCTATTATAAGTTTGAAAAGTGTACTTTTACCGGCACCGTTAGGTCCGACTATTCCGGTGATACCTTTACCTGTGTTCATGTTGAACGAATTCAAACCTATGACCTCTCCGTACCACTTGGAAAGCCACTCGGCTCTTATGATTGCCTCCTTCATCTACCCCTCGCCCTCCTCTGCAGTATGTAATAAGTAACGGCCATGGGGATGAACATGTAAGCCGTAAAAGACAGTAGGTATTGGTGAAATTCTATGTAGCCGGGAAGCTGAAAACCGTATATCAGATCATAGCTGTAGTGAAGTATGGCGATAGGGTTCAACAGTCTCCACTTGTCGTTAAAGTGTGCGAAGAACTCCGAAAGTATCATAGGCGCCAAGAAGGCGATAAAAGTACCGACACCCGCATAGGCCTTTCTTTTGGTGACGGACGACATCATCAAACCTATGTTGGAAAAGAATATCACCGTCAGCAGGCCCGCCGTGATCGTCATGCCCGTAACTTTAATCCCGCTCCAATAATCCGGGCCCGTCTGGGTGCCCATCACTGTTATACAGTATATGACGGGTGGTAAGAAACAGAACAAAGCCATCACCACTGCCGCACCCAACAGTTTCGAGAACATGTAAACCGTCGGTTTGATGGGCCTGGAGAAATAAAGCACGAAGGAATTGTCATTGTAATCGGATGAGATGAGACCCGAAGTGATCACCGCCGCCAATAATACGGAGAACAGGGCGAAGAACCCGTCCTTCATATAGGGATTCACTATCTCAGCCGTAAGCTTTTCCTTTGGCACTATAACGGTGAACATTATGGGGAACAGATGGGCGAGTATGATACCTAAGATCAGCAGAAGAAGTACACCCTTCGACTTTACATTTTTCTTGAATATCCTGCCTGCGATGACGAAGATACGCTGGAAGAGCCCGGTCCTCTCTCCCTTCCAGGTGGTGTATTCTATGGGATCAATCCCCACTCATTTCACCCCCTGAAAAGGTTTCTATGAACACGTCCTCGAGTGACAATATATCAGGTCGATAAGACCTTATCTGTACCCCGGTATCTTCAGCACTCTGTAATATCTCTTTGCTGCTCTTCACACCCTTGAGCACCATGGTCCCCTGCCCTTTTTCGTTCACCACTCGTACCGGTTCGTAAGTTTTACGTATGATCTTATAAAAACTTTTTATCGCCTCCTCCTCGCCCCTTACTTTGATGCGGTATCTTCCGGCTTCCGGCGACAGTAAATCATCGATGTCACCTTCCTTGAGCAATTTACCCTGGGCGATTATTATCATGTATTCGCATATCTGCTCCACCTCGTGAAGCAGGTGGGATGATACCAGTATGGTCTTACCGAACCTGCCGATACGAGATATCAACTTCAGCATCTCCTCACGCCCTTCGGGGTCCATCCCGTTGGTCGGTTCGTCAAGCATCAACACCTCCGGATCGTGTACGATAGCTTGTGCGAGCTTTACACGCTGTTTCATGCCCGTGGAATAGGAATCGATATTTCTGTACCGCTCTTCACCGATACCCACGAAATCGAGAACTTCATGCCCCCTCTGGATCGCCTCGTCAACAGGCATACCCGACAGGCAGCCCATGTAGGAGACCATCTCGAAGGCGTTCATCGAACCGATAAGACACTCGCTTTCCGGCATGAATCCAACGATATCTCTGATATCGAAGGCTCCACTAACACTTCCGTTGATGGTGAATGTACCGCTCTGGGGTTGTACCAGCCCCAGTAGTACTTTGATAAAGGTCGTCTTGCCGGCGCCGTTGGGCCCGAGTATGCCCACTATGCCGTCCGGTATGTCTGCGGTAAAGGAGTCGAGTGCAACCACCTTGCCGTATCTCACCATGATCCCGTGGGCTCGTATCCTTACGGTATGTTTCATCTTGTAGTCGGATATAAATAAAGCCTTATATAGTTATTGATGACGATATCCAGGACAACATTTGTATGGATATGCAAAAGTATTAATAGAATAGAAAAATCGCTCATATCGGACTAATCATGGATATGAACAGTACATACTCCTATCTAAAAGAACGGATGGGAAAACCCGGTAAAGACGAGATGCTGGAAGGCAGTGTTATATCCGTCATGTTCAAACTAGCGTGGCCCCTTATGATATCTTCCTTTCTCATGACCCTTTATAACCTGGTGGATACCATATGGCTGGGCAGGCTACCCGGTGAAGAAGCCACTTACTCGGTAGGTGCCATGGGCATGTCTTGGTCCGTTGTATTCCTCATGATGGGGCTGGGGATGGGCTTTGGTGTGGCGGCCCTAGCACTCATATCACAGCATACCGGTGCAAGGATGTTCGAAGAGGCAAGTCGGGACGCCGGGCAGCTGTATATGTTGTCCATATTGTTCTCTCTTTTTGTAGGTGTGATCGGTTATTTCGCAACCCCTTTTTTACTCGATTTTCTCACCGGCACCGGTGAAGAAGCTGCGGAACTCGCCTATTACGGCACTCAGTATCTTCAGGTAGTCTTCCTTGGCCTGCCCTTCATGTTCATGTTCTTCTCTTTCTCATTCATCCTCAGGGGATGGGGTGATACCATCACGCCCATGCTTATTACGGCGGTTTCGGTATCCATAAACATATTCCTCGACCCGATATTGATCTTTGGATTCGGACCCATACCGAAGATGGGGATACAGGGTGCGGCCATCGCAACGATAGCCACTAGGGGCGTAGGCGCGATGATAGGACTTTATCTCTTATTCCGTGGAAATCTGGGGATCAAATTGAAACTGTCCTATATGGTACCCGACTTCGGCAAGATAAAAAAACTGTTGGTTATCGGCCTTCCCGCATCCTTAGGTAGAGAAGGGAGCGCCTTTGGTTTCGTTCTTATATGGTACTTCATAAACAGATTACCTAACCAGGAGATAGCTGCTGCTGCGTACGGCGCGGGAAACAGGATCCTGAATATCACTTTCTTAGTGATGGGGGGACTAGCTATGGCGATCAGCACCATGGTGGGCCAGAGTCTCGGTGCTGACATGAAAAAGCGAGCGGAAGAGGTGGCAAAAAAAGGGCTGTTGTTATTGTTCGGCTTGATGGGTGCCATAGCTATAGCACTGTTCCTTTTGAGGAACATACTGATAGCCTTCATAATACCGGGTGCTCCCGATGTGATAGCCGAAGGGGGTAATTTCCTGCTGATATTCGCCCTCGCAATGCCCTTTTTCGGTGTGTTCAGAGGTATAACCGGTATCCTGGAAGGCTCGGGTCATACGATACAACAGATGATATTGAGCCTGTCACGCCTGTGGGTCCTGCGGATCCCACTTGCATACATCTTTGCCTTCGTAATAGGTTGGTATTCCAGTGGTATATGGATGGGTATGGCATTGAGCAATGTCATAGGTGCCGGACTTGCATTCTTCGTCTATTCCCTGGGTATATGGAAAGAAAAGGTGATCGAGAAAGGACCGAGAAAAATTTGACCGAGGTGGGATCACGGGCGGAGATTTATCTGTCGAGCGCTCACGTGATAAACGTAGGCGATCGCCTGAATGTAGTGGATCAAGAAGTATATCTGTTACGTCCACCTTGCCATCGAGCACCGCATCGACCAGTGACGCTCCTGGGAACTCGATAACTTTATTTCAAGCTCTTTCACTATAAATGCGATCAGCATTTTTTACTTCACAGCAACTCTATATCGCCGGACGCAACGGTAACAGTTTCGCCATCAATGTCCAGTATCAGATGCCCAAGGTCGTCGATCCCCTTCACCAGTCCGCTCCTCGTGGAGTCATGTTCGTGTACACGTACCTTCCCGCCCATGATATTACAACTGGCGAGCCACAGCTCACGTATATCATCCCAGCAGCCTTTCTTAAGCAGTGCGTACTTATCATCCATGGATTCAAGTATTTCGTCCAGCAGCTCATCGCGGTGGATCTCAGCGCACATCTCATCCTTCATGCTCACGGCGGTCTCACGTAACTCCGTAGGTATATCGTTGTTCACGTTTATACCTATACCAACCACCACATACTTCAACTCACCCGGTACTGCATGGATCTCGGTGAGTATACCGGCTACCTTTTTACCGTCTATCAATACATCATTAGGCCACTTGACATCGGCGCTGATGTCGGTCACTCTTTTTATCCCTTCGACCACAGCAACGGATGCGCACATGGTAGCCAGCATTGAATTTTTCGGGTCAAGCTCAGGGTACAATATAATGGAGAACCAGAGCCCACCCGGAGGCGAGTACCACTCCCTGTTCTTCCTTCCCCTGCCTACCGTCTGGCTCTCGCCAAGTATCACGGTGCCCTCTTCTACCTTATCCTGTGCCATCTTCTTCGCCAGCATGTTGGTGGATACTACGGCGCCGTACCGCAGTACCTTTTTACCTATCACCGTATTTTCGGATGTGACCATTCATGATCGATAGGCATTCAAACAATAAATAATATTGGACCTAGGTAGGAGAAAAACTTTATTTAACCTGCTTCGATGGGTCAATGGAATTGTATGACCTATAATACGTTGGAGTTAGAGAGGGTTGGAAGTACCCTCTTTATCACACTCGACCGGCCCGAGGTCCACAATGCCATGAACGATGGTATGTTAAATGAACTTGTAAAGTGTTTTGATGAGAACAGAGATGACCCTAACATACGTGCAGTCGTGATCACTGGCAGAGGTAGGTCATTCTCCGCAGGTGCGGACCTGAACTGGATGAAGAGTATGGTGGATTACAGTGAAGAGGATAATATCAAGGACAGCAGTCTGCTGTTAGACCTTTACGACACCATGTATTACTACCCGAAACCACTGATAGCAAAGGTCAACGGCCATGCATTCGGAGGTGGTGTGGGACTTATGGCGGTATGTGATATAGTCGCTGCGGTACCGGATGCCAAATTTGCCTTCAGCGAGATCAAACTAGGTATTATCCCGTCGGTCATCTCTACCTACGTGGTGAAGCGTATAGGCACGGCCAACATGAAGCGTCTTTTCATAACAGGTGAGAGGTTCGACTCGATCTACGGGTATGAGATAGGTCTCATTGACATGGTGATGCAGAAGGACGAACTGGACAGCGAGATCCAAAAAACGATCCAACTGTTGGACTCGTCTGCACCGACCGCCGTTGAAGAGGTAAAGAACCTGATAAGGATGTATAACGAGTTGGAATACGACGAGTATAAGGAATTCACGGTAAAAAAGATAGCACAACTCAGGATATCCAAGGAAGGGCAGGCAGGGATAAACGCCTTCCTGAAAAAACAAAAACCACCCTGGAGTGATGGATGATGTTTAAAAAGGTGCTCATAGCCAATAGAGGAGAGATAGCGGTCAGGGTCATCAAGGCATGTCAGGAGATGGGGATAGCCACGGCAGCGATATACTCGGACGTTGATAAGAATGCGCCCCATGTTCTTAACGCCGATGAGACCGCTTGTTTGGGTGACCCTACACCGTCGGAAAGTTATCTCAACATACAGAAGATACTGGATATCGCACAGTCTAAGGGAGCCGATGCTATTCACCCGGGCTATGGTTTTCTAGCTGAAAACCCCGACTTCGCTAAGAGTTGTGAAGCTGTTGATATAAAATTCATCGGACCCACTGCAGAGGTTATCGCACTCATGGGCAACAAGATAAAGGCCAAGAAAACCATGAAGGATTCCGGCGTACCGGTCATACCGGGATACCACGGCAATGAACAGGACATACCCACACTCACAGAGAAGGGCAAAAAGATAGGATTCCCACTTATGGTCAAGGCTATCTCAGGCGGCGGCGGTAAGGGGATGAAGATAGTCAGGGAAGAAAGGGAGCTGAAGGATGCCATAGAAAGTGCCCAGCGCGAAGCAAAATCCGCCTTCGGTGACGGCTCGGTGTATCTGGAAAGGTATCTCAAAGAGCCCAAACACATAGAATTCCAGATATTAGCCGACGAACACGGTAACGTGGTCCATCTAAACGAAAGGGATTGTTCCATACAGCGCAGACACCAGAAGATAATCGAGGAGACACCGTCAACTTCGCTTACGGACGAACTCCGAAGTGAGATGGGTGAGGCAGCGGTTACAGCGGCTAAAGCCGTCGGCTACACAAATGCGGGAACCGTTGAGTTCATGGTGGATTCCGAGCTCAATTATTATTTTCTAGAGATGAACACGAGACTTCAAGTCGAACACCCCATCACCGAGGCGGCAACGGGTCTCGATATAGTCAAGTGGCAGTTGAAGATAGCCGACGGGTTCGAACTGAGCTTTAAACAAGATGAAGTGATCTCCCACGGACATGCCATGGAGTGCAGGATATATGCTGAGGACCCTGCCAAGGGTTTCTTACCATGCACGGGTACTTTGAAGAAGATGGACGTACCGGTAGGTCTCAATATCAGGAACGACCTTGGCGTAAACGAAGATATGGATATAACACCCTATTACGACCCTATGCTGGGAAAGTTGATCGTTAAAGGCGAGAACAGGGATGATTGTATAGAAAAGATGAGGTGGGCACTCTCACGATTCATGGTCATGGGTATCACTACCAACATCCCCTTCCTTAAAGCGGTAATAGACCACGAGGCCTTCAGACGTGGAGGGATAACCACGCATTTTATCGACAGTTATTTTGAGAACTGGACCAACATAAAGCAGGAATTACCCACTGATGCCCTTATCGCACTGGCGGTTTACGATGCCATGTACCCCAAGAGAGAGGAAGTGGTGAAGTACAAAGAACCGGACCCACACTCACCGTGGAAATCCGCGGGTAGATGGAGGATAGGTGTTTGATATGTTCCTTAAGTACAAGCGTGACGGAAATATTTACAGGGTGGAAGTGGAGCGTGAAGGTGAGGAATACTACATAACCTACGAGGATAACACGTTCACCGTGACCGCAACCGAGATAGACAAAGGCTACCTTAAGATCGATCTCGGTGGAAAGGAGATAAAGTGTGTTGTCTCCGAGACCGACGGCAGCAAATACGTCTTCATGAAAGGCCAGGTGTTCGAAGTATCACCGTTGGAGCTAACCGGTAAAAAGTTCGACAGTAAGAAGGACTACGGTACCAAAGATGATGATTTCAAGTCACCCATCTCGGGTAAAGTGGTCAAAGTTGAAGTAGAGGAGGGGGACGAGGTGAAAACCGGTGACGTGATGATGGTCATCGAGGCGATGAAGATGGAATATTTGATCAAGGCACCCTATGACGGTGTTGTAGAAACCATCAACTTTACCCAGGGAGATCGGATCGAGGTAGGGGAGGAAACCCTGGTTTTGTCCAAGGAGGAGTAGAAAATGGAGATAATGGAAAGCGAGATAGATACATCGGGAGAAGAGTACAAAAAGAACTACGCAAGATACGAGAGACTGGTTAACGATTTGAAAGAACACATATCTTGGGCTATGAAAGGAGGAGGTGATGAACGTATCGAATTACACAGATCCAGAGGTAAGATGCTGGCAAGAGAAAGAATCGAAGCGCTCCTGGACTCGGATACACCCTTCATGGAGTTCAATACCTTGGCGGCTTATGGTCTCTACAATGACAACGCGCCTGCCGCCGGTATAGTAACAGGCATAGGCATAGTTCATGGGAGAGAGGTTGTGGTCGTAGCCAACGATGCTACGGTAAAGGGTGGTACGTACTATCCCATGACGGTCAAAAAACATCTACGGGCACAGATGATGGCCCTGGAAAACAACCTGCCGTGTATATATCTAGTGGATTCCGGCGGTGCCTTTTTGCCCATGCAGGATGAGGTATTTCCCGACAGAGAACACTTTGGTCGTATATTCTTCAACCAGGCCAGGATGTCCTCCAAAGGGATACCACAGATAGCCGTTGTCATGGGTATGTGTACCGCGGGGGGTGCATACGTACCAGCCATGTCCGATGAAGCGGTTATAGTAAAGGGTACAGGTACCATCTTCCTAGGTGGGCCGCCGCTTGTAAAGGCGGCGACCGGTGAAGAAGTGAGTGCCGAAGAGCTGGGCGGTGCGGAGGTTCACTGCAGGGAGAGCGGAGTTGCGGATCACTACGCCGTTGACGACGACCACGCCATCCATATCACAAGAGATATCGTGGAGAATCTGAACAGACCGGAAAAAACCTATCTCGATGTAAGAAAACCGGAAGAACCGTATTACGATCCAAAGGAGATATACGGTGTGATCTCCGACGATCCCAGGAGGCCTTTTGAGGTCCGTGAAGTGATCGCAAGGATAGTCGACGGCTCTAGATTCCGGGAGTTCAAGGAGCTATACGGACCCACTTTGGTCTGCGGCTTCGCCAGGATAATGGGTTATCCAGTCGGTATATTGGCCAACAACGGAGTACTATTCTCCGAGTCCGCCCTCAAGGGAACACATTTCATAGAACTCTGCTGTCAGCGGCGCATACCGCTTGTATTCCTTCAGAATATCACGGGGTTCATGGTGGGTAAAAAATACGAAGCCGGCGGCATCGCAAAGAACGGTGCCAAGATGGTAACCGCCGTCACCAACGCACAGGTACCAAAATTCACCGTGATGATAGGCGGTTCCTTCGGCGCCGGTAACTACGGTATGTGCGGTAGGGCGTACAACCCCAGACAGCTTTGGATGTGGCCCAACGCCAGGATATCCGTCATGGGTGGAGAACAGGCGGCCAGCGTGCTGCTGACGGTTAAGCGTGACCAGCTATGGCGTAAAGGTAAGGAACTGACGGAAGAGGAAGAGAAGAAGATAACAAAACCCATCACCGAAAAGTACGAGGAGGAGGGAAATCCGTATTACAGCACCGCACGGATATGGGATGACGGAGTGATAGATCCTGTGGATACAAGGATGGTCCTGGGTCTGGGTATCTCTGCCTCCTTGAATTCGCCCATAACCGAGTGGAAACCCAGTATGTACAGGATGTAAAAATGATGTATATCTAGGGTGCGTAGGTTCCCTTGAGAACGGCTTTATCAAGTATGTGGTCCTTTAGCGCGCGTTTCATCTCATCCTTTGCAGCACCTTTCGGTAGTTCAAGTTCCCTATCTAGAGCATAGAGTTCGAATATGTATGTGTGCTCTCTGTCAGGAGGATTCGGGCCTCCGTAACCCAGCTCGCCGTAGTCGTTTTTCCCTTCAACCGTACCTTCGGGCTGAACGCCTTCCTTTATCATTTTGATATCAGGAGGTATGTTCCAGATGACCCAATGATCCCAAACTTTACCTGCGGGTTTCATCGCATCAGGGTCGTCCATTATCAATGCCAATGATATCGTATGGTCAGGTACACCCCTGATCTTCAAAGGCGGGTTGATGTTTTCATTCTTGTATCCGTACTTTCTTGGTATTTTTTTCCCGTGTTCGAAAACGGGGCTTTCTAACTTTAGTCCGCTCATATTTTTCACCTATGTATAAATTTGATCATGTTTACAGACCCAAACGTTTGGCGATCACCATATGTTGTACTTCAGAGGTCCCTTCGCCGATAGTACATAATTTGACATCTCTGAAGAAACGTTCAACGTGATTCTCTTTGAGGTAGCCTTGGCCTCCGAGTATCTGTATCGCCTTTCTCGCGGCCCTCACTCCGGTTTCCGATGCAAAGAGTTTTGCCATGGAGGCTTCCTTGCTGAAGAATTCATCGTTATCCTCCATATACGCAGCGTGATGTACTAGTAATCGGGCGGCATCTATCTCGGCGGCCATATCGGCTATCATGAACTGTATCGCCTGGAATTGAGATAACGGTTTTCCGAATTGTTCTCTCTCTTTAGCGTAGGCTATGCTTCTATCCAGGGCTCCCTGGGCTATACCTACAGACATTGCACCGATAGCGGCCCTTCCTCTATCAAGTATGGTCATAGCCCCTGTGAATCCTTCACCGGGGTTACCAAGTATGTTCTCTTCGGGTATCCGGCAGTCCTCGAAGAACATCTCAGTCGTCACCGTTCCTCGCAGTCCTAGTTTATCCTCTTCCACACCGTACTTCATGCCGGGGTTACCCTTTTCAACTGCAAAGGCGGATATCCCCCTTGCACCCTTGCTCTTATCGGTCATGGCCATCACCACCACCACTTCGGCGATGCTGCCGCTGGTGATGAATTGTTTTGTCCCGTTTAGTACCCACTCGTCACCTTCCTTTACGGCGGTCGTCTGGCAGGCAGCTGCGTCGGAACCAGCGTTAGGTTCCGTGAGTGCCCATGCAGCCAGAGCTTCTCCGGTAGTCAGTTTGGGAAGGTATTTACGTCTCTGCTCCTCGGTACCTTTCTCATATATGTGGCCTATCCCTAATGAGTTATGCGCCTCGACGGTAAGACCGTGAGAGCCGCATACCCTGGATATCTCCTCAAGTGCCAGCATGTAACCTATCCTGTCGATACCGGCACCACCGTACTCTTGTGGAACTGTCATGCCCATGAGTCCCAGTTTCCCGGCCTTCTTTATCGTATCCCATGGAAATTCATGTTCTTTATCAACTTTCAAGGCGATGGGTGCGAGTTCCTTCTCGGCAAAATCCCTTACCACCTTTTTGAAATTTTTCTGTTCATCTGTGAGGTTGAAGTTCATGTTATTTACACCTTTGAATTTGATCCGGAAGTAGGTGCGGGGAGTTTAAAAAATATTCGGTTACAGGTACTTTATAAAAAACTTCTTATTTCAACGGAGTATTAGAAGGGTTTATTATATAAGTGGTTTATCCACCCTTGATACAAAGGAGCGATAACAATGGGTATTGTTAAGATAGAAAACGTAGTTGCTACATCGTCCATGGACGCGAAACTTGACCTTGAGGCGATCTCACGGGTACTGGAAGGTTCAGAATACGATCCGGAGATATTTCCGGGTCTGGTGTATCGAATGACCTCACCGAAAACGTCAATCTTACTCTTTGGTTCAGGCAAGGTCGTATGCACCGGAGGTAAGACAATTGATGATGCTAAGGCGGGGATAAACAAGGTGAAGGATCAACTCAATGCAAACGGCATCGATACCGTGGATGAGGTTGAGGTAACGGTTCAAAACCTTGTAGCCACATGCGACATCGGTGCGATACTTGACCTGAATATGACCGCCATATCCCTGGGGTTGGAGCGCGTGGAGTACGAACCCGAACAGTTCCCCGGGCTGGTGTACCGTGTAAAGGATTCTTGTGCTGTCCTATTACTATTTTGCTCGGGTAAGATAGTTTGTACCGGAGGAAAGAACATCGAAGACCTTGAGGAAGCGGTTGAAACCACGAAAAAGGAACTCAAGATGGCCGGCTTGATACGGCCGTAGGATCGGGCGTCACTCTGATGAGAAAGACTGACCACGTTCGATAGAAAATGTCTTAAGTATATCCGGGAGTGAGGAAAATTTCGGGTGAGATCGATTATTGAAAACACGAAAGATTAAAATATGTGCAGATCATTCTTTATTGTGAAATAAGAAAAGCGTGATCATATGAAAATAAATAATACGCATAGTAAATATTCTTTTGCCGGAAAGAGAGAAAAATCTATTATGCTGGTGCTCATGATGATCTTAACAGTGTTTATCCCCATGATGTACTCGGTAAGTTCTCAACCGGTTGATGGAGGCGCAACAGATTTGACCGTTTATGAGCCAGGGCAAAATAAAGATGGCACAATGGAGGGATTCACGTCTTCTAATGGTGGAGGAACATTCAACAAGAACAGATTTCAATTAACATCATCTAAAAACTCAGACATAACTCCATTGGATACCGGAGGTCCGGACATATTCGGATATGAATGGGTGGACAGCAATCCACCGGATCCCACTGTCTCTTATACATGGGTCGATGGGATCACCGGCGGAACCGCGACAGGCCTAGGTGACGATGATTGGATCGGACCTATAAGTATGGGGATGAGTATCGAATATTATGGTATCTACTACGACGAAGTCTACATAATGTCAAACGGATGGATCAGCTTTGTGGACTATGATACCTGGTTTCAAACTGACCCCATCCCCGGAGACACTATATATAATGGGATAATTTCGCCATTTTCATGTGATCTCAACCCGGCTTCGGCCGGTGAAGTTTATTATCGGTTTATATCAGGTACACCAAATCAGTTCGTAGTTACCTATGACGGCGTGCCTTATTACGGCACATCAGATTATCAAACATTCCAGATAGTCCTGAACGAAACTGGTGATATATGGTTCAACTATCAGGACCTTAACAACCTGGCTTATTACAATGTAGGAATAGAGAATGAGGACAGCACCGATGGCCTGGATTATGACTCGGAGGCCGAACCGCTGAGTTCGGAGACGTCGATAATGTTCTATTTTAACCCGTTGCCACACCAATGCAGGCTTACACCTGAGATCCAGGGTTCATACGGTGAACCCGGAACGGAAGTGGACTACACCATGACCGTTATGAACGACGGTTTGGAGGATGATATATACGATCTCTCCGCGGCCGGTAATTCATGGGACGTCAATTTTTTCGATATGGGCATGAACCCCATAACAGAGACAAACCTAGTGCCTGCGGGAGACAGTGAAGATTTCATCGCAAGGGTGAGCATACCCGGCGGTGCTTTAGAAGGTGACTATGATATCGCTGATATAACGGTTACATCCCAGGGAAATGCCAGTGTGAACGATACGGCACAGGTATGGACACAGGTTCCAGGAGCCCCCTTTTTACTCGTTGATGACAGCGGAAGTGCTGATTGTTTGCCATGGTTCCACCAAGCTTTTACGGACAACGGTCTGGATTATGATTATTGGGATACTCTATGGGGCACACCCACCGCGGGATTTATGGATGATTATGACGTAGTCGTATGGACAACCGGTGATTTCAGCGGAGGTGCTAGTACATCTGGAAGTGCGGGAGACACGCTCAATATAACCGAGAGAGACGAGATAGAAACATTCCTAAACAACAACGGCAGGTTTTATATGTCCAGCGGAGGCCTTGGTTGGGACGGAGCATTTAATGGTTGGGCGAATTGGATCCAAGATAATTTTGGTGCTTTTGCTATCCATGGTGATCTATATGATCCGGTTGATATAGTCGGTGTTCCCGATGACCCTATAGGCGACGGCCTCGATCTTCAAATTCATTCGGGTGATCACTGTCCCGATTTAAGTGGGCTATGGACTCTTAATGATCTAGTGGGTGAAACAACATGGCCTCCTTTTGAAGCAACAACAGGAGAAGCTATGTCCACAAGGATAGTCAGTTCCAGAGCAGTTTATACCGCTTTCGATCTAGCCGATGTTAATGGACAGGCAAACAGATCGGAACTGCTGGTAAGGATCCTCGATTGGCTTCTTATGGAATACGATGTTTACCTTTCACCCGATTTCCAAATGAGTGCCGGTGCGGAAGGAACTGATATCGACCATTTAATAACTGTGAATAATGTAGGCACGGAGGACGATACATACGCCCTCTCGGTATCCGGAAATGCATGGGATGTCGACCTCTTCGATATGAGCATGAATCCGATCACGGATATCGGTCCTGTGCCTGCGGGAGACAGTGTAGATTTCATCGCAAGAGTAATTGTAGACGGTGGTGCATCGCCGGGCGATTTCGATATGGCAGATATCACAGCGACCTCGCAGGGAAATGCGAGTGTGGGTGTTACGGCACAGATACGGACACAGGTTCCGTACATGATTCCGTGGTTCGATGACATGGAGAGTGGAGAAGGTGGATGGATACCGGATGACGACGGATCTACACGATGGGAGTTGGGAAACCCTACTGGCTTCGGACCCGGAAGTGCATATTCACCCGTTAATTGCTGGGGCACGAATCTCATCGAAGACTACGACAACAATGCGGATGTGTCTCTTGTATCCCCGGCCATAGATGCCTCGGATTATCCCGGTGGCGCGACATTATCGTTTTGGATGTGGTTCCACTCGGAAAACGGTCTTGACAGCGGATGGGTAGAGGTTTCAACGGACGGTTCGAACTGGGAAGTTATAACACCCGATGAGGGCCCCGCATATGAATTTACTATGTGGGGGGAAGGATACACGGGCGACCTCGGAGGATGGCACGAAGTAGAATTCGATCTAGCAGGCTACACCGATGGCATCTTGTGGTTTAGGTTCCGTTTCAGAAGCGATTCTTATGTAACACGCCCGGGTTGGTACATCGATGATGTAGGTGTAAACCCTCCACCTCCGTATCGATTCGTCCTTGGTCCGGAATCACAGTCAAATTTTGGCGATCCGGGTACGGAAGTTGACCATGTATTAACCGTGACGAACACGGGCATGGAGGTTGATACATATGATCTCTCCGTAACCAACAGTACCTGGACGGTCGATTTTTATGACACGAGTATGGATCCCATAACAAATGTCGGCCCTGTAGTCCCTGGTGACAGTGATGAGTTCATCGCAAGGGTCAGTATCCCCGGAAGCGCCTCCATGGGAGAATACGATCTCGCAGATATCACTGCAACATCACAAGGAGATCCCGACGTGAACGACACGGTAGAGGTCAGGACGGAAGTTTTAGCTCGGATACTTCTTGTGGAAGATGATCACGATATAAATTCCGCACCCTGGTACGTTAACGCACTTGATGATGGGGGATACGAATACAACCTTTGGCAGGTGGAAAGTATGGGCAGCCCCAGCCTGGAAATACTCCAATTATACTATTCGGTCATTTGGTTCACCGGGAATACGTATGGTTATTATACCGAGACATTGAGTGCTACGGACAGGGAAAATATCGAGAACTATCTATCCGGCGGAGGAAGTATCTATCTATCCGGTTCTCTTGTTCAATATGACGCCTACAACGTAAATCATTGGGGCGATTGGTTCGAAACATGGTTCCATACGGAAGCCGTCGATCCGAGCGAGGGGGGATATGGTGAAGGTTGGAGTTTTTTCATGGATGAATCACAAACGATATACGGTTATGACGGGGATCCCATCGGCGACGGTATGGTGTTAGACTCGCATCAGGGAGATCACTGTGATGAGCTATTCGGCACGTATTTCATAAATACTCCCATCGGCGACGGTGAAAGTTCATTCTACTATGATCCGGGCCTACCGGGCGGAAGCGACGGTGCTATCGTCCGAGCGGATACCGGAACCTACCGGACGGTATTCTCCGCCTTCGATTTCGCAGATATAGACGATGCAACTGTGCGTGCCACCCTGATGGACAGGATACTTCAGTGGATCTTGCCTTCAAACCTTCCACCTGATCCGCCTGGGATTCCATCACCTTCAGATGGTGCAGTCGATGTGAGTATCAACCCGATGCTGAGTGTCGTGGTAACGGATCCGGATGAAGATTTCATGACCGTTTCCTTCTACGACGCTTTCGACGACAGCCTTATCGGCACAGATACCGATGTGTACAGTGGTGATCCTGCAAATGTGGAATGGACGGGGCTTGAAGATTTTACAGAGTACGGTTGGTACGCGGTTGCAGATGACGGAGAATACACGACACTATCTGCAACGTGGCATTTCACGACGGGAGACTCGATACCGCCGACGGTTATTGATACCGAACCATCGGACGGTGCCTTGGATGTGGAAGTAGACACATCAATAATCATCACTTTCAGCACTGAAATGGAAACGACCAGTGTAGAGGATGACTTCACTATCTCCCCTCACGTTTCAGGTACTTTCATCTGGGACAGCGAAGATACTATACTCACCTACATCTTGGATGAGAACTTGACATATTCAACATCGTATGAGGTGACCATCGGTTCCGGTTCAAGGGGTAAAAACGGAGTATACATGGAGACCGATCACCAGTTTAGCTTCACCGCGGATGATCCTCCGGACCAACCTCCGGAGGTTATCATACACGCGCCTTCAACCGGTTATGAATACGAATTTGGTGATACCGTCCTCATTGACTGGACTGCCTCCGATGACAATCCCCTTCCCGAGATGCCGATAACAATAGAGATATCCTATGATAGCGGTACCACATGGGAGAACCTTGTGGAGAGCATAAACAACACTGGCAGTTATTCCTGGACTCCCGATATAATCTCTAACAACGTTCGCATACGTATCACATGTGTTGATAGTGCAGGTCAATATACAACGGTGAGCACGGGTGATTTTAGTATAGTCGATACCAGCCCTCCGGTTGTGGTCAGAACGTCACCGGAAGACGAAGAAGAAGATGTGTCTGTGGACACACAGATCATCGTGGAGTTCAACGAAGCTATTGCATACGACAACATAGAGGTAACTGTATCAAGTGACGAGACAGATATTGAAGGTACATGGGAACTAAGTAACGACGAGCATACTCTTATTTTCACACCCGACAGCGATCTTAAACATGATACTCGGTACACTGTGGTCCTCGACGCGGAAGACCACTACGGTAATGGTATGGAACACGAATTCTCCTTCACAACGGGTAGTGGATTCCCTTCCTTTATGGATCTCTGGTGGTTATTGTTGATCGCGGTGATAATAGTTATCGCGATTATCATAATCGTCTTAAAGAAAAAGGGTGGTAAAGGACCTGTAGAGGAAGAATCACCCGTACCGTATGAGGGCACGGTGCAGTTAGATGAAACCTGGGAACAACCGCCTCCTGAAGAGTCTTTTGATACCTTCTCGGAGGACACTCAACAAACACCACTTCCATCCGAAGTACCGGATGAAAAGTTATAAAACCGCTTCCCATCTTTTATTTCTTCATTTTCGGACATCTAGAGCATGCTCCAAAAACCTATTATAACACCCTATCTTACCATCATCTAAGGTGCTTTTAGATGATAGAGATAAGGTTTCACGGAAGAGGCGGACAGGGTGCGGTTACAGCATCGGAATTGCTTGCCCGAACCGCCTTTGAGGAAGGAAACGACGTACAGGCTTTTCCGATGTACGGTGTGGAGAGAAGAGGTGCACCTGTCACCGCTTTTACTAGGATCGACAGCAAGGCGGTGCGGAACAAAGCACAGATCCACGAACCGGATGTTGTGATAGTTATGGACATGGCACTACTGGATGCCGTGGATGTCACAGCGGGATTGAAGGCCGGTGGTAAGGTGATCCTTAACACAAGCAAAGCCTCGGATGATATCGATCTGAACGTTGACAACCCGATATATACTGTGGATGCAAGCAGCATAGCCGTTGAGCACAGATTGGGTTCTAAGGTTGCACCCATCGTCAACACCGCCATACTCGGAGCCGTGGTAAGGGCCACAGGGATAGTAGAGATAGAGAAACTACTCGACGTAGTCCGAAGAGACGCTCCTGCAAAGAAGGAGGAAAATGCCAGGGCAACGAAACAAGCATACGATGAAGTAAGAGGTGAAGATATTGAGTGAAGAAGAGGTTGTCAGGATCGTGATAGACCCCAAAGACCACAGGGACGTACCCTTAACATGGGTAACCGACTGCCCGTCTCATCTTATGAACAAAACCGGCAGTTGGAGGACCTTAAGACCCATAGTGGACAATGAGAAATGCATCAAATGCGGTATCTGTTGGAAGTTCTGCCCGGACGTGTCCATACACGTGAAAGAAGATGGTGCGGAAGTGGATTACGATTACTGCAAGGGGTGCGGGATATGTGCAAATGAATGTCCCGTAGATGCAATAGAGATGAAAAAGGAGGAAGACTATGTCTGAAATGAAGATCGTTTCCGGTAACTTCGCAGCGGCATACGGAGCAAAACTATCCAAGGTAGAGGTGGTTGCGGCATATCCCATAACGCCTCAGACCGAAGTGGTCGAAAAGATAGCGGAGTTGGTAGCTAACGGAGAAATGGATTCGGAATACATAAAGGTAGAAAGTGAGCATTCCGCGATGGCTGCTTGTATCGCGGCATCGAATACCGGTGCACGTGCATACACCGCATCTTCCGCCCATGGGTTAGCACTGATGCACGAACTTCTCATATGGGCATCCGGCGCAAGACTGCCTGTGGTGATGACAAACATAAACAGGGCGATGGGCCCGCCTTGGAGCGTGTGGGCAGATCACCTAGATACATTGGCCCAGAAGGCTACAGGTCAGCTACAATTCTTCTGCGAGAACAATCAGGAGGTTTTGGACAGCATAATAATGGCCTACAAGATATGTGAGGATAGCGACATAATGCTGCCGGCGATGGTGGTTGAGGACGCATTCATCTTGAGCCACACTAAAGAACCGGTGGAGATATATGATCAGGAATTGGTGGACGAGTTTTTACCGCCCTACGATCCGGAATACAAATTGGATGTGAACAGACCCTTCGGTTTCGGCTCACTGGGAATGCCGGATTGGTACATGGACTTCAGGTACAAGATGGCGGAGTCCATGGAGAAAGCGAAGGATAAGATAGAGGCAGTTAATAAGGAATTCAAAGAAGTCTTCGGAAGGGACAATGGCGGTCTTATCGAGGAATACAAAACGGATGGTGTGGATGTACTCATATTCACTATGGGTTCCATATCAAGCACGTCCAAGGACGTCATCGACGAGCTCAGGGATGAAGGGCACAACATAGGTCTAGCGAGACTTCGAACGTTCAGACCCTTCCCTGTGGAAAAAATAAGAGAATTGACTAAAGATGTGAACGTTTTAGGTATACTTGACCGCAGCTACACCTTCGGCCACGGAGGAGATTCCGCCCGTGAGATCAAAGACGCACTGTACGGGCACAAGGATATTGTGCTGAAAAATTATATCGTCGGTCTCGGCGGCAGAGACCTTACCCCGAAGATACTGAAGAACATAATGCTGGACACCCTATCTCTTCAGGACAAGGAACCGGAACAGGATATAGAATGGGTGGACCTTAGGATAAATCAGGAACGATGGAGGCGATAAAAATGGCAAAATTACCGGAGATAGAATTGATGAACCGGGGAACTACTGCATGTCCCGGCTGCGGTGCGGCACATGCGATGAGATACACACTCAAAGCTCTTGGGAAGAATACCATTATGAACATACCGGCCTGCTGCTGGGCAGTAATTCCTGGCGTCTGGCCATCAAGGAATCTGGACATACCGCTGCTTTACCATGCATTCGAAGCCACCGGTGCAGCATCGTCTGGGATCAGGGCCGGTCTTGACGCCAAGGGTATCGACCCCAGAGAGATAACCGTAGTGGGATTCGCCGGTGACGGCGGTACCGCTGACATAGGCATACAGGCACTTTCCGGGTGCATAGAAAGGGGCACGGATACCATACAGATAATGTACGACAATGAGGCCTACATGAACACCGGTATCCAGAGGAGCAGTGAAACACCCTATGGCGCGTGGACTACAACCACACCCGTGGGAAAACAGAATGTATGGAAGAAGAAGCCCAAGAAGAACATGATGGAGATAGTCAACGCCCACGGTGCACCCTATGCGGCTACAGTGAGCATCGGACATCCTGAGTCGATGATCGACAAGATACGGAGGGCTAAGGAAATACCCGGACCAAAGTTCATCCATATATATGCACCGTGTCCCACTGGATGGCGCTCGAACCCCTCTCTTACGATAGAGCTCTGCAGACTAGCAGTGGACAGCTGTGTATTCCCTCTTTACGAGATAGAGAACGGCGTTTACAAGGTTTACAATAAGCCAAAGAAGAAGATACCTGTAAAGGATTACTTGAAGCTACAGGGACGTTTCAGACATCTTCCCGAAGAAGAGGTAGAGAGGATCCAGAAGAACGTTGATAAAGAATGGGAACTCCTTTTGAAAAAGGAAGAATTCACTAATGAATAAGGAGGTAAAAACATGAAAGTACTCCTGGATGACGACCCCGGCAAGAAGGTGCTGCTCTTGGGGAATGAGGCCATAGTAAGAGGCGCTTTGGAAGCTGGTATAGGCCACGGTTCAACATACCCGGGAACACCGTCTTCGGAGATAGGTAATACCTTCGAGAAGGTGGCCAAGGAATACGGTATGTACTTCGAGTACTCGGCCAACGAGAAAGTAGCTCTGGAAGTGGGTGCCGCTGCGGCGGTATCCGGGGTGCGTTCCATGGTATGGATGAAGCACGTCGGTGTTAACGTAGCAGCCGATGCGCTCATGACATTGATGTACTGCGGTACCAGGGCGGGCTTGGTGATAGTGGCCGCCGGAGACCCATCGGTTCATTCCAGCCAGAACGAGCAGGACAATCGTTATTACTCGATGTTAGGCAACATACCCATGCTGGAACCGACGACACCCCAGGAGTGCAAAGAGATGGTGAAGTACGCCTTCGACCTTTCCGAAGAGCTCGAATTACCGGTGCTGATAAGAACCACGACAAGGGTGAACCATGCCAGAGGGATAGTCACTTATGAAGATCTCAGACCCCCTGCCCCCAAAGGCCATTTTGAAAAGGAACCCGGCCGGTTCGTTGCGGTGCCGAGCACGGCACTGAATAATCATCCACGTTTATTGGGTCACATGAAGGAGGCCGAGCCCATATCTGAGGATTCGCCTTTTTCAAAGGGATATAACAGTGATAATGCGGAACTGCATGTGATAGCATCCGGAGCGGGGTTCAACTATGTTTTAGAGGCGAAGGAGACTTACGGATTGCCGATAGATATACTGAAACTCGGTATGACCAATCCCTTCCCGAAGAAGAAGGTCGCCGAATTCATCAAAGATGCAAAGCATATACTGGTAGTTGAAGAGCTGGAACCGTTCATGGAGGACAAGATAACACAGATAGCCAAGGATGTAAATCCAGATGTGAAGATATACGGTAAACATACCGGGCATTTTTCAAGGTTGTACGAGTACGATCCCGATATAGTCATGGATGCTATCTCAAAGATTATAGACTTCAAGTTTGAAGAACGCGCTCTCAAACCGAAGGAATTCGATCTGCCGTCTAGGCCCCCCTCTTTATGTCCGGGATGTCCTCACCGAGCTACTTACTACGCAGTCAAGCGTGCATTGGGTAAAAAGGAAGCTGTTTTCTCCACCGATATAGGTTGCTACACACTCGGTATCCAAGATCCCATGAACACGGCGGACTTTTTACTCTGTATGGGTTCCAGCGTTGGAGCCGCAGGGGGATTTTCCAAGAATACCGACCAGAAGGTATTTGCTTTCTTGGGCGATTCGACCTTTTTTCACTCCGGACTGCCGGCACTGGTGAGCGGTGTTTACAATCAACACGACTTCGTTTACGTTATAATGGATAACAGGACGACAGCTATGACAGGACATCAACCGCATCCGGGAACCGGTATAACCGGTATGGGAGACCCTGCGCCTATGCTTTCAATAGAAGATCTTGCCAGGGGTGCGGGTGTAGAATTCGTCGAGACAGTCGATCCCTTCGATATCAAGAAAACAACGGAAGTTTTCCGAAGGGCCATCGAGCATCCTGGGATAGCCGTCGTTGTACCAAAACATCCATGTGTGCTGATAGAGGAAGGAAAGATCAAGGAACCTGCCTATGTAGTTGATCAGGAAGTGTGCACTCAGTGTCATGTCTGCACCGATAAATTCGGATGTACGGCTCTGGTTAGGGACGGAGACGTTGTGAGCATAAATTCCACCCTATGTATCGGCTGCGGCCAGTGTGCACAGGTATGTCCCTTCGACGCCATCATCCAGGAGGTGAAATGACATGACGAATATCGTTATAGTCGGCGTAGGCGGACAGGGGATATTGACCTCTTCACAGGTTATCGGCCGCGCTGCGATGACCAAAGGGCTTGATGTGTTCATGAGCGAGGTCCACGGCATGGCACAGCGTGGTGGAGTAGTGGTAACCACCGTAAAGCTGGGAGAAAAGGTCTACAGTCCGCTGATAGGCGACGGGGACGCCGATATCGTGCTGGGCTTCGAGCCTGTAGAAACTTTCCGCGCTGTCAGCAAAGCTTCCAAGGATACATGGGTTATCACCAATACTGCACCGATAGTTCCATTTACGGTGAGTACGGGTAAACAAACCTATCCGGACATCGAGGAAATATTTAGTGCAGTGGATGAAGTTACAGATAAATTCTTCAAACTGGAAGCACGCCAACTCGCTGTGGAGGCCGGTGCAGCTATCACTCAGAATATAGTGATGGTAGGCGCACTCACGGCCACGGGCGTACTGCCCATGTCCAAGGTTGAGATGCTGGAAGCGGTCAAAAAAAGTGTACCTGAGCGGTTCAGAGATATAAACGAAAAGGCTTTCCTCAAAGGTTACGAACAGATACAGTGATGAGTCCTAACCGCCGCTTACTAGCTTTAGCGGTTTCCGCCGCTTTTTTAGTACCTTTAGCGGGTTCGATCTATATGCCGAACATAGGCAACGTAAGCGGAGAGTTCGGATATACATATTTGATCCCACTCACGGTGACCGGCTACGTCCTTGCCGAGGCATTTTCGTATCTTGTTTACGGCCCGTTATCCGACAGATACGGCAGAAGACGGGTTTACGTACCGGCTCTTTATGGTTTTACAGTATCTTCCGTACTTTGTTATCTATCATGGGGTGCCGGTATCCTGGTACTGTTCAGAATATTTCAGGGCTTATGTGTGACCATCGGCTTTGCCGTAGGCTCCGCGGTGATAACAGATGTTTATCGTCCTTCCGTACGGGGTCGGGCCATGGGTGTTTTTTACGCATTTCCCTTGGCAGCACCTCCGGTAGGATTTTTTTTAGGAGGCTTTATCGGTAGTTACTTTGGCTGGAGATACGTGTTCTTGCTTCTTACCGCAGCAGGGCTTACTGTTGCAGTGATGTTCACATTGTTCTTCCGTGAGACCAAAAGTGAGTTTTTGGAGGGACACGGCATGAGGAGCATAGCTTTCGGTGTCTTACGAAACCGTAAGTTCGCCTCTTCCACTTTGTTGGGTGTATCACTTTTCGCAACCCTGTACACATTCCTGGTTTTCTTTGTCATCCTGTTGGGTGAGATTTACGGTCTGGATTCTTTTGGTATAGGGTTGATCTTCATGGGTGTCGCCCTGGCAGATTCCGTCTCTGCTTATATCGGCGGTAGATTATCAGATGTATATTCCAGACGTCGGGTTTTCATTTTCAGCGGTGTTATCTCCTCCTTCGGTACGCTTTTATTTGCGATCACATTGGGTATGCCTCTGGTATATCCCGTGTTCTCATATCTGATGTTCGCCATCGGGCTCGGCCTATCAAGCCCTCCCCTTATCACATATGCCATGGAGACCGCGCCGGAAAGTACTGGTACGGCGTCGGGTATCTACAACTTTATGAGGTCCGCCGGGGCCGCCGGTCTCACTTTCGTAGGTTATTTCATCATAGATATCTTTAGCTTCGCGGTGCTGTTCTCTCTTTGCGCTCTCTGGATAGTGATATCATTAACGATAGCCTGGAGATTCGCCGATTGAACCAAAAGTTATTTTTATAATGGTCAAAGGTAATATTAGATATGGGCAAACGTAGTCTCTGTATCGCAGTTATATTCTTAGTAGTGGTCGGCAGCATCGCCGTGCCGAGTGCAAATTCATTTGAAACAACAGACACCAACGGATTCCCCTATCCCGGAGACGATTGGGCATGGGAGATGATCGGTACGCCCTATGCACATCAACTAGGTGAATACGGTGATGATGTTCTTGTAGCGGTGATGGATACAGGGATAGATTACAATCATCCTGATCTGAAAGATAGGATGTGGGACGGCATAGGTTACGACTTCGTCAACGATAACGACCATCCCATGGACAACGACGGCCATGGTACACACGTTGCCGGAATAGCGGCCAGTGTTGCGCCCAACGCGAGGTTGATGGCGTTGAAGGTGATGGAGGAAGAAGGCGGACGCTGGGTGGAGGTAGCCCAGGCCATCATGTTTGCCAGGGAGAACGATGCTGACATAATAACCATGAGTTTCGGCGGTGAACAAAGTCCTATGTCCATGGTGATCCAGATACAGATGGACTTTGCATACCAGCAGGGAGTGCTCATGGTGGCCGCCGCCGGGAACGATAATACGGACAAAGAACAATATCCGGCTGCCAATGACAATGTCATAGCCGTCTCGGCACTGAACAACAACAGGGACAAAACGAGCTACAGCAACTACGGCGATTGGATCGAACTATCGGCACCCGGTGGAGACAGTGCCGCACGGGTATTTTCCACAGTACCCGGCGAATCCTACGGTTATAAAAGCGGTACCTCCATGGCATGCCCCTTTGTAACAGGGGCCGCAGCGATCATGATAGGCGCGAATCCGGGGATGACCAATGTACAGGTCCGGGATGCGCTCAGAGAACAGGCTTTAGACCTGGGAGAGCCGGGTAGAGACCCGATTTACGGCTACGGTATGGTCAACGCGTACAGGGCCGCCGGAGGAAGGGTGCCTACACCCCCGAGAGAACCGGTGGCAAAGGGCGATAACGCCACAGTGGACCTTTCGTGGTCAATCTCATGGGGCGAAGGATTATCGGCCGTGGAGGGATACCGGATATACCGGGGACCCACTCACGGAGACATAAACTTTCTTGTGGAGATCGACGGTCTTACTTATACTGATACAGATGTGGTCAACGACCGACCATATCATTATTATATAACTGCCATAAATTCCGAAGGTGAGAGCCCCGCCAGCGAAACGGTAGGGGCTACGCCCAGAGAATCGCCGATAACTCCGTCGGTACCGCGAGATGTAAGCACGACCATGGTGCAAGGCGGCGTTAGAGTGAGCTGGAAACGACCTTTGGACGACGGTGGGGACGACATACTGGAGTACTATATTTACAGGGACGATGAGCACATAGCTTCAGTGGATATGTTGGAACACATAGATACAGACATCTATGGTGGTACGAGTTATGATTACCGTGTCTCAGCCCTCAATTCGATAGGTGAGGGCACCCTCTCGGAGAGCAGTCGTATCACGGTGCCTGGCGATACTCATCCACCACCGGATGATAACGGAGAAGACCTTTCTCCGTTACCCATTGATGAGAACTTACTATTGATGTTGATGATCATCATCGTAACGGTGATCCTGGTAGTGGGGCTGGCTTACCACCTGCGAAAGAAGAAATAATACATATAACAGATTTTGAAAGGCTTGGCATGGTGGGGGAAGAGGTGCAGTCATGTTTTGGATACATCGGAAAAATCATAATACTACCTACGGTATATACTGTGATATGTATGTGAGTGTTATAGGCGGCGATGTGTCATCCTGTACGGAGGAAGACTGCCGCATGGCGGAAGAGATAGGCAAGGGGATCGCACGTATGGGTGCCGTACTCGTGTGCGGCGGCAGAGGTGGAGTGATGGAGGCTGCCTGTAAGGGGGCGGTGTCCGAGGAAGGGACGACCATCGGGATATTACCGGGTGATTCCAGGGACGAAGGTAATGACTACTTGACGCACGGTTTAGTGACCGCCCTCGGTGCCGTGAGGAACAGCCTGGTGGTGCTCAACGGCGACATCGTGGTGGCCGTCGACGGCGGCTACGGAACACTGTCCGAGATAGCACTGGCTTTTCAGTACGGCAGGCGTGTGCTCGGGATGGGTACCTGGGATATTGAAGGTGTGGAATCCTTCGATAATGTAGGTGAACTGCTAGAGGCACTCAAAGCAGTATAATACCAAAAGTTTATTTATGAGCGCGGTAGATTGATTGAAACTCTACTGGTGTATACAAATGGCTTCAGCGGATACCAAGGATAAAAAGCTCCCACCGATCGAAAAGTGGATAGATGAAACAGGTATAGAGACAACGGAGGAGATCAAAGTCCCGAAGTTGATAGCTGACCAAGTGATAGGCCAGGAAGAAGCAGTAAGCGTGATGAAGAAAGCCGCACGACAGCATAGGCACGTTATGATGATAGGTCCTCCGGGAACGGGCAAATCAATGCTTGCACAGTCGATGCTGGATTTTTTACCTGTGGGTGAGACGGAAGATGTTCTGTGTTTTCCCAATGAAGAAGACGAGAACCGGCCCAGGGTAAGAACCGTGCCCGCCGGTAAAGGTAAGGATATAATCAAGGCACATAGGAAAGAGGCACAAAAACGCTCACAGCAGAGAAACCAGGGCATGCTGATCATATTGATCTTAGTAGTAAGCGCTGCAGTACTGATCTCCATCTTCACAGGTAATTACCTGATCATGTTCTTCGGCATTATCGCCGCTGCGATGCTCTTGATAGCATTGAGAGCATCCCCTACTGGCTTCGGAAGTGATCCGGAGAAGCAGGTGCCCAAATTATTGCTCAGTCACAAATCCGGAGATAAACCGCCCTTCGTAGATGCCACAGGATCACAATCAGGCGCACTGCTTGGTGATGTACGTCATGACCCCTTCCAGAGCGGAGGATACGAGACGCCTGCACATCATAGAGTTGAGTTAGGTGCTATTCACGAGGCACACAAAGGAGTACTGTTCATAGACGAGATAAATATGCTTCATCTTTCATCTCAACAGAGCTTACTGACCGCTATGCAGGAAAAGAAATTCTCCATAACGGGTCAGAGTGAACGCAGCAGCGGAGCCATGGTCAAATCCGAGCCTGTGCCGACAAATTTCGTACTTGTAGCAGCCGGTAATCTGGATTCCGTCACCGGTCAAAGGGACGGCGGAGGTCATGTCAGGGGCGGCATGCATCCGGCATTGAGGTCAAGGATAAGGGGCTACGGTTACGAAGTATACGTCAACGATACTATGCCTGATACCCATGATAATCGTTTAAAACTCATACGTTTCATCGCTCAAGAGGTTAAGAAAGACGAGACGAAGATCCCTCATTTTACAAGGAGCGCTATAGTTGAGATAATCCGGGAGGCACAGAGACGGGCGAACAAGAGGGGAGAACTGACACTGCGTCTCAGAGAGCTCGGGGGATTGGTTCGTGTGTCAGGCGATCTTGCTGTTGAAAGAAAGCATAAGTACACCACTGGTGCCGACGTCATCGGCGCCAAGAATATAGCTCGATCGCTCGAGCAGCAGGTGGCGGATAGATACATCAAGAAGCGGAAGGAGTACAGTACCTTCCAGACCCAAGGTTCGGTTATCGGTGTGGTGAACGGACTGGCCGCTATCGGAGGAGATCAGGCGGGAATATCCGAATACTCAGGTATCGTACTGCCCATCGCAGCGGAGGTAACACCGGCACACTCCCGTGATGAAGGCAAGATAGTAGCTACCGGTAGACTGGGAGATATAGCCAAGGAAGCCGTACAGAACGTCTCCGCATTGGTTAAAAAATACACTGGAGAGGACATATCAAAGTATGATGTTCATATCCAATTCATAGGTACGCAGGAAGGCGTCGAAGGAGATTCAGCGTCGATATCCGTAGCTACAGCCGTAATATCGGCACTCGAGAAGATACCGATAGATCAGAACACTGCGATGACAGGTTCACTAAGCGTCAGAGGTCAGGTTCTTCCGGTTGGGGCGGTCACGGCAAAGATAGAGGCCGCGTCGGAGAGCGGTATGAAGCGGGTTATCATACCCAAGAGCAATATGAAGGATATAGTACTGGATGTAAAGTATGAGGATAAGATACAGATAATACCCGTAGATAATCTCGGTGAGGTACTGGAGAATGCCCTAGTGGGTTCCAACAAAAAGAAATTGCTGAAGAAGCTCTCTTCTTTGCTTGAAGTGAGGAGCATACCGTTACCTACGGATATTCCTAGTCCACGTTAAATGGTGTGATGTATTTGGGTTCGTTCGAGCTGCTATCGGATGAGATATTGAATGCTCTTTCAGATCTTGATATAGAGGAGGAAACAAAGCCTCAGGAAGATGCTATCCCTCATATACTCGACGGAGAGAACGTCCTGGTCATCGCGCCTACTGGGATAGGTAAGACAGAGGCAGCGGTTCTGCCGATACTCGATAGGGTGCTCAGCAGCGAGGGTAAAGGTTTCAGAGTTCTATATATAACTCCATTACGTGCACTCAATAGAGATATGTTACGTCGTTTAGAGGAATTCGCCCAACGGCTGAACTTTACGGTGAGCGTACGTCACGGTGACACTACTCGGAAAGAACGGAGAAAACAATCACTGTATCCGCCTGATTTTCTGGTGACCACACCCGAGACATTACAGATAATGTTCACCGGACGGAGACTCCGTGAGGCTCTTTGTAATGTGGAATACGTAGTGGTGGATGAACTCAACGAACTTGCAGTGGATGAAAGAGGAACTCAGCTTTCACTGGCATTGGAACGTCTTGTGGCTCTTAAAGAGGGTAGGGAATTTCAGCGAGTCGGGTTATCGGCTACAGTGGGCAGTCCGGAGAAGGTACTCAAATTCCTTGTGGGTGTCGGCAGAGAGGGTAAGATAGTGGAGGTAAGAGAACAGGGGGATATGGAGGTGTGGGTGGAAAAACCTGAATCGAAGGAAGGAGATCAAGGTATAGCGGAGAAGATGAAGATCGATAAGGAGAGGGCGACAAACATACGCCGGTGCAGGGAGCTCATAGATGAGCATATATCCACCTTATTCTTCGTAAATACGCGTGATTCCGCAGAGCTCGTCGGCTCGTCTTTCAATCTATGGGAAGAGGATTATCCTCTGGGTGTGCATCACGGCTCTTTATCTAAAGATTCCAGGATAGAGGTGGAGGAAAAGTTCAAATCAGGCACTCTGAAGGCATTGATATGCACATCGTCCATGGAGCTCGGGATCGATGTGGGTGCCACGGACATGGTGATACAGTATCAATCACCTCGGCAAGTCACAAGATACGTACAGAGGGTCGGGCGTTCCGGGCACAGCATAGGTAGGATGTCAAAAGGCTGTATAATCACCACCAACGGCGACGATATAGCGGAGGCGGCGGTGATCTCGAGGAGAGCACTTGAGAGGGAGCTCGAGTTCACAGATATACCTGAAAAGCCACTAAGTGTATTGGCCAACCAGATCATATCTACCGTTCACTGTGAGAAGAAGGTAAATATCGACGGTTTATTCAAAGTTGTTAAAAGGGCGTATCCCTTCAGAGATATTCAACTTGAAGAATTTTTAATGGTAGTTGACCAGCTGGCTGAGATAAAGGCCGTATGGAGGAACGGTAATGAGATAGGTAAGCGTAGAAAGTCATTGAGCTACTTCTACGAGAACATATCCATGATACCGGATGAGAAGACGTTCATAATGCGGAACATGACTTCGAATATGATCGTGGGTACGTTAGACGAAAGCTTCGTCGCAAGCGAGGTAAAAATAGGCAGTGCTGTCATCCTTCAGGGCAAGGCCTGGCAGATAGTCGATATAGAAGAGGACCAGGTACTTGCGAATCCTGTGGGTGACATAGGTAGGATACCCGACTGGTCCGGTGAGGACATACCCGTTCCCTACCAGGTAGCACAGGAGGTGGGGATGATAAGGGACAAGGGGATCGGGAACTATCCCGTTGACGGTACCACGAAGGCTGCATTCGAAGATTATATCACCGAACAGGGGGATAAGTTGGTTGCGACGGATAGACTGATGGTGATAGAGAAGGAGAGGGATATCGCCGTGGTGAACGCATGTCTTGGAACACAGATAAACGAGACACTTGGCAATCTGGTAGCATCTCTCCTATCGGCACGGCTGGGTGAGAGCGTAGCCTTGCATATAGATCCGTATCGTATGATGTTCAAACTTCCTAGAAATATTCCCAGTGATTGGATATACGATATTTTGTTAGAAACCGAACCCGAGGTAGTGGACGAACTATTGAGAAAATCATTGGTACATTCATCATTCTTCAGATGGAAATTCTTGCATGTGGCAAAGAAGTACGGTGCGGTGGAAAAGGAGGTCGATTACAGGTCCATCAGTCTCGATAGGCTGATGGATGTATTTCAAGGAACATCCCTTTACAAAGAGGCCATCGACAAGACTTTCAGAGATCATATGGACACCGAGGGTGCTCGTCGGGTACTCTCACAGATACAAGAGGGGACCGTAAAAGTGGTAAATTCAAAAGAAGGTTTATCGCCGATAAGTGAGGTAGGCCTGAAGGATTACAGAGAATTTCTCAGTCCTGACAGGGTGTCCCGGACGGTGCTCATGGCCTTCAAAGAGAGATTAGAGGATGAAAAGCTAATAATGAAGTGTCTCAAGTGCGGCAGTCGCAGAAGAAAACGCGTTAGAAACATGGTTAAGTCATCGTGCACAAAATGCGGTTCTGCAATGGTAGCACCTTTAGTATTCTATCAGGATGAGAGCGTAGTGGATAAGGAGACTTCCACGCTTGATAAGGACGAGATAAAGAAACTGCAGGAATATTATAAACTCGCAGATCTGGCTAGAGTATATCGAAAAAGGGCCTTGATGGCCATCGCCGCCAGAGGTGTCGGTCACGATAAAGCCGCCCGCATACTGGGTAGGATGTATAACGACGAGGAAGAATTTCTGAGGGAATTATTAAAAGCAGAAATTTTGTATGCACGTACAAAGAGGTTCTGGGATTGAACATATCGATTCGAAAATTGTACCAAAGTATATATATGGATAAGATTTGTACGTTTGTACAGATGTACAAGGATATATTATATCTCAAATAGGAGGTTTTTAATGGAAGAATTATCTGACGAAGAAGCCGACGTAAGAAAGAACGAGATTTTTTCTGTTCCGTCCATCGGCGAACTCACCCTCCGCCTTCTGATAAAAGAAGGATACGACAGTTTGGATAAACTAAAGTCTGCAAGTTCGGAAGATATATATAGAATTGATCATATAGGTGAGATACAGGCACATCGTATCAAGATAGAAATCGAAGAGGGGCAAAAGAGATTTGAAAACAAAAAAGAGATCAAATGCCCGAACTGTGGTAACTTTGTTTTTATCTCAAAACAAAGTTGTTCGGAGTGTGGAAAGGGTTTTACATCAGTAGACCAGGAGATCATATTACCCGGCGGTAAGATAGTAGAGGACCCACTGCGTGAACTAGCAAATATCGAAGAAAAGCTCATGGATGGTGAGGAGGATGAAGATGTTTGGTACGGTAAAGGGGCCATCCTTGAGAGTATGGGTGCTTTGGAAAAAGCTTACGAAGCATATGACAAGGTTATAGAATTTGATCCACTTTACGATTGGATATGGAATGCAAAGGCGAGTTTAGCTATGAAACTCGGTAAGTTTGAAGAGGCTACCAGGGCCTATAAAGTGGCGGTTGATTTCAGAACTGACACCATGTACTTTAAAGGATTACAGGAAAGGGTAGAGGAGGAAGAGGAACCGATACCCACTTTGGTCATAGAGGAACATGCAATAGATGTCGAGGAGATCGAAGAAAAGGTGATCAAGGCAAGGCAGATATTACATCAGATCGATCTTGGTCATTTTGATATCGCCGGCGTCGAAGAATTGTTGAATAAAGCTACTAGGGCCCGTAACAAGGACAACAGGGAAAGGGCCGTGGAGTATGCAGAAAAGGTCATAGATGTAGGTAATAAGATAGAGGATCTGTTACCCACTATAGAGAAAATAGAGGAGAATATCGCAGATCTGGATGACAGCCACGAAGGACTCGCCATATACATCGAAAGATATAAAGAGCTGAAAAAGCGCATAGCGGATTGGACTTTTCTTGAACATCCCGAGAATGTTGACGATTTACGGGACGATCTTAACGGGATTCTGAACGCATTGAGTGCATGGGAGGTATATATCGACAGGTTTGATAAGGCAAAGAGAGTACTTGCCGAGACCAGGGGGACCAAGCTCAACCTCGATAAGATAAAGACACTGGTTCGGGATGCGCTCAAGGCCGAAAAAGAAGGCAAATTCAACATAGGGCTGGATATAATAGATGAGATGATGGAATGTCTTGATAAGGTAAATGAAATACATATGAAAATCCAGGATGCCAAGGAGTTGATAATAGAATTGAACGAACTCGGCATTGATGTGAAGGGGTTGATAAAAGATATCAAGAGGGTCAGGGATACCGCCGAGAAAGGTGAATATGACGATTCTATCGAGATGCTGGATGAAGTAACCGCTAGGATCAAGGATGAGATAGATGGTGCCGAAAAGCCCAGTGAAGAGGTCCGAGAGGAAACAAGTGAAGAGGGTGAGGAATTAAAACGTAGAATAGAGGAGACGAAAGAACGATTCTCCGATATCAAAAAAGGGCCGGTGAAGGTCGAAAAGATAAATAAGGCTATCGACGAGATAATCCAAGACGAGGAAGCAGGTAAATATGTTGACGGACTGGGAAAGATCCGAACGGTGAATAATGATATAGATGGGGTCGAACATTTAGTGGCGATCCTTGAGACGGCAATGGAAAAGATCGAAGAACTAAAGTCATCCGGTGTGGATCACAAAGAATTCGTAAAGGAATTAAGAGAAGGAAAAAAGAAGGCCGACCTTGGTGAATACGGTAAGGCCGCGGATATATGCGAAGAAGTACTAGGTAATTTGGATGATGAACTTGAGTGTATAATAGATATCGGCGATTTGAAAGAACCCCTTGACAAGAAGACAATAGATGACAAGATGTCCGAACTGAAATCGTTGATAATCTTTGCCAGAACTGTTGATATCCCGGTGGAAAAAGCTGGTGAAATCATTAACATGGCTGTGAAATCAACCCGTAAGGAAGAGTTCGACGCCGCAGGAGGATATCTGGACGAGGGTTTATCTTGGATCCGTAACAAGCTGGACGAAAGATCGGCAGAAATAATTGAATCCGTAGAGGATACATTACAATACTCTGACGAAGGTGAACCCGCCGACGATGCAAACAGGTACCTGGCACAGGCGAAGGAAGAACGGAAAGTAGGTAATATTAAGAAGACGTTCACCCTGCTTGCAAAGGCGGAGATACGCGGGGAGGAGGCGAAGGGCGACGCTGCCATTGCAAGTGATTCCATAAAATACATGGAGGATATCATGGACGTTGCAGGAACGATGGATTTGGATACGGGGGATGCACCTGTGCTGTTGAAGGACGCGCAAAAGGCGTTTTCTAAGGGCGACTGGGAAGAAGCTATCGAGTACACAGAGAAGGCTAAAGAAACGGCTTTCGAAAATATACGTGGAAAGATATCGTCCATGATAGATGACGCTCAGAGGGAGTTGAAAGAGGCAAAGATATCGGGCTTGAACATCTCAAAACCGATCCACCTGATAAAAGAGGTGAGGAAGGCGGAGGCTCAAAGCGACCTTGAGACGTCTCTTAAGTACTTGAAAACGTATAAAGAATATATGCAGTCAGTGAGTGAGTGATTTGGAGATATTATCCACTCTGGACATATCCGTTGAAGAAGGTGTTTACCGGCCGGCCGACGATTCCTACCTGTTGATAAGCATCATCGAACCGAATAAGGGTGAAAGTGTCCTTGAGATAGGATCTGGAACCGGTGTTATATCGATACACTGCGCCCTTGCCGGAGGTGTTGTGACTTCATGTGATATAAACGATGATGCCGCAGTGCTAACACGTTTAAATGCTGAAAACAACGGGGTGGAGCTCCAAAATGTACTTGTGAGCGATATGTTCGAAGCTCTGGAAGGTCTATGGGATGTGATAATCTTTAACCCACCTTACTTACCGGACCTCGAATACGGGCGGTCCGATGTTCGCTGGGACGGTGGAACCCGGGGGGATGAGACCGTGCTAAGATTCCTTGAAGAAGGTTGGAAGTACATGCATGATGATTCTAGGCTGTACTTCTGCTGTTCCGATATGTCTCCTCTGTCGGCTATACAGCAAGTTATATGTCAGTATTACAAGGAAACCAGGAAGAAGGAAAGAGGCTACGACTTCGAGACGCTGTACGGATTTGAGTTGCGGGCAAAATTAATAAATAACTGCCAAAGATGAGGGTGCAGTAGCTATCAGGAAGTGTTAAAATGAATGAGATCAAGAGCATGGGATACGAGCAGAGCAAGGTGAAGAAGGGGTATGCCGGTAAAACATTGTATGTAGATATGGGTAGGCATGAGATCGGGATCAAAGATGTCACCGACCAGATGAAAGAACTCTTCGTGGGCGGTAAAGGTTTCGACCTTTGGCTTCTTTGGAATGGGATCAATGACGACACCAAATGGAACGACCCGGAGAACGAGATATGCATATCCAGCGGCCCTCTGGGCGGCAGCACCGTCTATCCGGGCAGCGGTAACAGTCTGGTTACCTCTATATCACCACTTACTGGCTCGGTGATGGATTCCAACGTGGGCGGTTATTTCGGCCCACTACTGCTGTTCGCAGGGTTCGATGCTCTGGAGATACAGGGTAAATCCAACCAGGAAGTGATCGTGTACATAGACGGTATCGAGAAGACGGTAAGCTTCCACGAGCCGCCTGAAGACCTGCCCGAAGATTCTTACGGTATAAGCCGCCGGCTGACAGAGATATACGGTAAGGACGATCCACGGCGTGTTTCTGTGGTATCATCTGGTCCCGGGGCGGAGAACACCTTCTTCGGCTGTTTGAACTTTAGCTGGTACGATATCAACCGTAAAGAGGTAAGATACAAACAGGCCGGCAGGGGCGGAATAGGTACGGTATTCCGGCACAAGAAGATAGCTGCACTTGTAGTGAGGTCGGAAGGTGAAAAGAAAGGCATCGGGTCGGCGGACCCGGAAAGGCTCAAGAAAGTCGGCAGGACTCACTCCAAAGAGATAGTCTCTCTGGACAAGAAACAGAACGACATGGCCACGGTTGGCACGGCGCATCTGACTCCTATAATGAACGCTTTCGATCTACTGCCGACGCACAACTTTCAGTACGGCTCACATAAGGACGCTGACGGCTTGAGCGAGGACGTATTCCGTAATAAATTCGACAAAGGTTACGACGGATGCGTTACTGGATGTACCGTACAGTGCGCACATTGTGTCTCTAACTTTGAGATATCGACCGGTCCTTACAAAGGTCAAAAAGTACTAGTGGACGGGCCGGAGTACGAGACCATCGCCGGCTGCGGCAGTAACGTGGGTATATTCGATGCCGACCACGTGATCGAGATGAATTTTTACTGCGATACATATGGTTTGGACACCATATCGGTAGGCACCGCAACGGCATTTGCCATGGAGTGTGCAGAAAGAGGGTTGATACCCAAAGATGTGATACCGGGGCATACCCTTGAATTCGGTGATAAAGCAGCGGCACTGGAGATGATCCATCAGATGGCTAGAGGCGAAGGCTTCGGTGCCGTAGTTGGTAAAGGCGTTAAACGTATGAAAGATCATTTTGAGAAAGAACACGGTGCCGACCGGGACTTGATGGAGGACATTGGTATGGAGTGCAAGGGGCTGGAATACTCCGAGTACATGACCAAGGAATCACTGGCACAACAGGGTGGCTACGGACTTGCACTAAAGGGCCCTCAGCACGATGAGGCATGGCTCATATTCCTGGACATGGTGGAAAATTTCATGCCGACCTTCGAGCAGAAAGCGGAGGCTCTCCATTGGTTCCCCATGTGGCGTACGTGGTTCGGGCTCAACGGCTTGTGTAAACTGCCTTGGAACGATATCGTTCCCGAGGATAACAAGCAAAACACGGAGCCTGCAAAGGTGATGCAGCATGTAAAGTGGTATGCGGATTTCTTCTCCGCAGTAACCGGTCGGGAATCCGCGCCGGACGACCTCATACGTATGTCTGAAAGGGTTTACAACTTCCAGAGAATATTTTCCAAACGGCTGGGGTACGGCACAAGGGACACGGACATGATACCCTATCGATCCGTGGGGCCCGTTACAAAGGAGGAGTACGAGTCAAGAGAAGAACGGTACGATGCGCAGTTAAAGGATATTGTGGGAGTCGCCCCGGAAGGCATGGAAGTTGACGAGAAGATCAGGGTTCTCAGGGACTACCGTGAGGAACAGTACCAGAAACTCATGGACGCTGTTTACAAGCGGCGAGGCTGGAACGACAACGGTGTGCCCACTAAGGAGAAGATGAAGGAACTTGGCTTTGGTGATATACAGGAAGTGATGGAGCTTACGGAGTGAATATTGGTATAGAAGTAGCAACTGCGGCAAGGTGTTATTCGAATAATCCTCCCGTCCGCCGGAGCTGAACTTCTTTCACATATCTTATTTTTACCATGACAGGTTATATCATCTCCGAAGATCGGCAATCTTATTCGATAACGTGATTGAGAAGAAGGGTTTCGCATAGATATTCTTAGGATCGATCCCCACTACAGAAGTCATCGTCTACGATGTCGAGAGCAGCCGTTCACACCTGTGTCTATCGATAACCATCGGAGAACATTATTCCGACTCGTTCCTTTTCTTCACTGAATAGTAAGTCAGCGGATGGGTCATCCAATCCCGATTACACAACTCATCCGGTTTGTAACATAGGCCGGTAGTTATCATGTGGTCGCACCCGGGAGGAGTGTACTCCGTACCGGATATCTCACCGATTATATGCTCTATCTGATAGAGTGCTAGGTCCTCCCTAAAATCAGGTGATTCCCTGAATACGGAGATGATCTCTTCCTTACCGAGACCGGTCTTGTGTAGAAATGAGGTAAGAGCGAATCTTGCATCGTGGGATAGATTGACTCCTTCCTTGATCTGAGCCACTAAATACCTGATACAGGGTGGGAACAGTCCGGGTTCCACCCGTCCCATGTCAAGTCTGTCAGTGTCAGCTCGAAACACGTTCAAGGCACTTTGAATCTTGTTAATATGTTCACTGAAATGAGCAAGTAAGTCCGGGTCGGTGACGGTTATCGGAAGATCGCGGACGATGTCGAGCATTATGGTTTCTTTCAATATCCGAACGTATCTTGATATCGGTAAAAGTATCCACCCTTGACGTAGGTCCTGGTTAATCAGCTTCCATTCAGATACTTTCAGGTTTACGGTGTTCTCAAGGTAATCTATGAAGTGGACGAACACCCTTTCACCCTCGGGGACAGCGGGGATACCCAACTCTTCGCCCAATGCCAAAACGATCTCTCTATCCTCACCCTTCAGTCTTTCCGCCGCTCTCTCCGCCTCGCCCAGTGAATACCTTCTGATGAGGTAATTATCTGCTATGCAGGATACCAGCATGCGTGCTACCGGATATGAGAAAAGTTCGTCTTCCATCAGTATCTTATCGCTTAATGCTCTATTGGACACCTTTCCTTCCTTCAAGGACTGTAGCACCCGTTCCTGGGCTCGGTTTTTCATCTCACCCCAACCTTCCAGCAGCTTTTCCGGGTCCGGACCGTTCTCCTTTATGTAATGCTTAGCGTCATCGAGAAAAGGGTAATTGGCAAGGTCCGCAAGGTTCCAATGGTGACTCATCATCTTAAACAGTACTTCAAAGATACTTAACCTTTTACGTACTCGATGAACCGTGTTAGACTGTGGGCTATATGGTACATATCGGATTTCTCTAGCTGGGGAAATACAGGTGCCCAGATGACCTCACGGCATGCTTTTTCCGTTTCCAGGCATTCAAGTTCCATGTCTATCGCCTCCTGTTTATAGAGTGGTAAAGTATATCCGGTCCTTAAACCTATACCGGCCCTATGCATGCCCCCGATGATCCTATCCCTTATATCCGATGGAACTCTGAGAGCATATTGATGATAAACGTGTTTCCCTCCTTGGATCTCCACAGGCCGTTTTACGGTACCTTCGAGCTCGGCTAGTACCGAATCCAGTACGTTTGCGTTATACCGACGTCTGTCGTTCATGTCATCCAGTTTTTTTAACTGTTCTATACCGATGGCGGCTTCTATATCCGTCATCAAAAAGTTGTGGCCTATCAAGGTATGCACACCTCTTTCGTCCATCCCGTGGGCCCGCAGCAATCTAGCCTTTTCCGCCAGTTCGCTATCGTCCGTAGTAAGCATCCCTCCTTCACCGGTGACCATGTTCTTGGTGGCGTAGAAGGAGAAGCATCCTATGTGGCCGAGCGCACCTGTTTTTTTACCTTGGTATTCGGCGCCGTGGGCCTGGCAGGCGTCCTCTATCACTGTAACGTCATGTTCGGCGGCCGTTGAATTGATGTGTTCCATATCCGCAGGATTTCCGTAAAGGTGCACCGGTATGACCGCTTGTATGTCCTCCATGGATCCCGGAGCGATGCAGAAGCTCTCCGGGTCGATATCTGCGAATACGGGTTCTGCACCTACCGCAAACACGGTTGAAACCGTAGCGAAGAAAGAGTAGGCCGGCACCATCACCTTCGAACCCTTCCCTATACCCGCTGCCATGAGTGCTGTATGCAGCGCGGCGGTTCCGGAACTCACAGCGACCGCTTCCTTGACCCCTATATATTTCGCAAAGTTTTTTTCGAATTCCTTCACCCTTGGCCCCATGGACAGTTGACCTGATGAAAGCACATCCATTACGGCCTCCTTCTCTTCATCGCCTATGTTTGGTAGGGCAGGGGGTATCCTCCCTTTCATAAACGGGTATTAGACCTACGGATATTTATTCTTTCCCTTATCACTGCATCGCCTTGGTAAAGTTGCAGCCTTTTACCTTTATGTACGGTATGAAAGTGGGTGTGTTCACTTCCCACCACATTACCTGTTCAAGTTCCTTACCCATGGCTTCTATATTGCCACACATCTCCAGCAGGTTTTCCGTCAACCTAAGGTTTCGTACCGGTCCTTTGATCTCACCGTTCCGTACAAGGAACATTGCGTCCCTGGGAACAGTGGAGAATTTTCCCTCTCTCATATTGGTGAATCTAGTGTACCAGTTGGAGGTCATGATCACGGTAGGACGGGAGGATGAAGATACCATCTCGTCAAAGCTGTAGCTTCCGGTTTTGAATACGTAGTTTGACGCCGAGGGCATCAGTGCCCGGGGGTCGTTCTCAGTGCCGGTCATCCCCATTATACCCATCTCGGAGTTCGAAGTGGTCTTCGGTCTGATCCAGAATTTTAGCTTCAAAAGGTTGACAGCCTTCCATAATTTAGCCGTGGACGTATTGTGTATGAGTTCTTTAAAAATTCCGTTTTCCACGATATTCGTTCTTTGTGAAGGCGTACCTTCGGAATCGAAGGGTCTGCTGTTCATGCCCCCTCGGACCAGTGGATCGTCGACAACCGTCAACGTATCGGGGCCTATCTTCTTATTCAACTTTCCTTTAAGGCAACTCATACCGATTATCATGGAGACGGGATTTGCACCGCTTAGGATACTTCCGAATATATTAGCCGCTACGGTGGGACTCATTATTAAGTCGTACTTACCGGCTCTACCTTCCTTTCCACCAGCACTTCTTTTTGCCAATTCTCCTGACTCTTTACCGGCGTCGGCGAATCTCTTGTCTAGGTCCGAAAGATTTTTGGTGACCACCAGGCTCTGGCCGCTGCTGTTTTCGTCGTAAAAAGAGCGTATGGTCGCGTTACAGTGTGATGTGGTATACACACCGCCGTTGCCGTAACCGGTGAGCAGACCTTTTTTGATCTTGCCGTAGTAAAGCACTCCCGCCACCTTCTTTGCTCCGGCCTCCAAGGCCGAGTCTATGGTATCTTTAACGAGCTCCGGGGCCCTTTGGGACATATCCTCTATCCTGTTATCGTAAAGCCCTTTTACAGTGGGATAATCTTTATGATCGGTTTTATCCATACCCCAGTAGAATTTACTCCTGGGTAATGCCTCTAATATCCTCACTTCCTTCGGTATCCTGGCCGTTATCTTCTTTACGTTGGGATCTTGAATGGTCACGGTGTTTACTTTCTTACCTATCCCGAAGGGATGTCCACTGGACATGAACACGTCCAGGTAATATCTGTTCCATTCCTTTGTCACATCTATGGAAGAGTTGGAGAACCGGATCTGATGTTCATCCTCCTGTACCAATTGAGCGATCACCTCCTTCGCTCCGAAACGTAAAGCACAGTCAACGGCGGCTTTCAATAATTTTTCATCATATCTTTTCACTTTATCACCCCACCTTTATGTCCCTCATTCTCAGGTGAGGGCCTCCCACGGAAACCGACACGGGCTGCATGGGGTCACTTTTACCGCAGTGAGCCATGCGAGACTCGTATTCCTTGGAGACTGCATCTATGTTGCCCAGTATCCCCATGGTAGTGAGCTCGAGCACAGGACGTTTTACCATGGTATCCGTGACCTCTCCGTTTTTTATCAGGTAGGCCTCGAGACCCACATACTTACTGTGAAAACGTCTGTCATCTATATTCCATTCGGTGAAACTCTTCATTAGAATACCGTGTTTAACCCCTTCTATCAATTCTTCCACTGTGTATTCACCGGGTTTGAAGAATGTATTTGACATCCTGGGTATGGGTTCTCTGCTGTATGAATTTGACCTTGCCGAAGCATTGGATCTTGTATCGAACACATGGGCGAATTCTCTATTCAGTAAAAGTTCGTTCAGCTTGCCGTTCTTGACCAGATATCGAGGTCTCGCTTTTATACATTCGTCGTCATAGCGATAGAATCCGGGACTTCCCTTCAACGTAGGATCGTCCATCACGGATACCATCTCGTTTCCCATCTTCACGTCACTGATGCTTTCCCCGTCGAGTATGTCTTTATAGAATGACTCACCCGCCTGTGCTCCTTCTCTCCCCATGATGCGGTCGGACTCACTAGGATGCCCCACATTCTCATGGGCCATTATACCCGATACTTCGCCGCCTACAACTACATCTACAGGTTTGTTCAGATCGATTTTTTTTGCTTTTTTAACGGTATTCGTAAGATTTTTTGCCTCCCGAAGGATCAAACTAGAAATGTTTTCTTCCTTCAACCATTCCCACCCCGAAGTTCCTCCCAAACCAAGCATCCTCTGCTCGTTTTTGCCTTTGACACTCGCATTCAGTATATTGTAAACGGAGATGGAAGAAAAGTCGGAATCTACCTTCGAACCGTGGGAGGTAACGATGTACTTCTCAGAGGTATGCATATTCATGAAGATTATCCTGTTCTTCACCGCCTTGCCCGTACATTTTTTGATGGCACTGTCCAGCTCTTTTATGTGGTTTTGCTTCTCCTTACTGGATATGTCGACAAAGGGTATTTTCACAGGGACCTTCCAGCAGGTGTTCACTGATCTTTCTTCCGACAGTTTTATGGGATTTTCACGGCTGCTCAGTTTTGTGGTATTCACTATGGAATTTACCAGCCTTTCTACCGATCTCTTGTTCATACTATCCACTGAGCCGAACCCCATACAGCCGTCTATGAGAACACGTATACCGATACCTTCACTTGGTTTCTTTTGTATACTGATAAAACTTCCGTTGCGAGCGATATAATTTTCATCGGTGGAACTGATGTAGCGTACCTCTACATAATCCGCCCCGGTCTTAGAGCCGTACTCAAGTGCGTGATCTGACAAAGATTTTCCGTCCATGTTTCATGACCTTCCAATGGCACTTTAAGAAGCGTATTTATGCTTTGGTGTTACATGTAAGGTGAGCTTTTGGGTATTTTCGCAATAAGTATATATACGTATAATCGATACATCCTACGATGAGAAAACCGCTAGAACTGTTTTGGAAACTCGCAGCCTCGGATGAGGTATGGGGCACTTCTCTAGGGAGTCTAAGAGGACGAGATGCCCTTCTTGCGGGTTCAAAAGACGGGACTGTTTACTTATGGGGTCATGAGGGATACTTTATCTGGAAACCGAGAAAGTTATCCACCAGCATCCTTGATGTGGCATTCGGAAAACTCGGTAAGCACAGCGGTTTGATCATATCCACAAAAAATTCCCGGGGTGACTTCGAATCAGATATATATGCGTGGGATGAAGAGGGAAAACTCCTATGGAAGTTTAGAAAAGAATATGCAAAACCGACTCCCGAAAGTTTCCGTGTTGCAACAGGTAAATTGGGGGGAAGAGGAGATGTGGTGGTAGCGGGTTCAACGTCAAAAAAATTCAAATACTTGAAGGTCTGGAATGAGCAGGGAAGGGTATTGTGGAAATTCCGCACTCACATGGGCGGTGTCAACGGTGTCGCCGTCGGTCGCCTTGGAGATAGTGATGTGATCGCTGCGACAGCAGGATCCAAGAACCATTGTATCTATGTGTGGGATGAAAGGGGTATTAAACTGTGGGACATACCAGTTTTTGAGACGGTGGGCGATATAGCAGTCGGTAAATTCGGAAGAAGAGATGTTGTAGTTACGGCATCTAAGACCGGTAATGTCTATGTATGGGATCAAAGAGGCCGGCCTCTAATGAAACTGAGGGGGCCTAAACGTCAGGTCAACAGTGTCGATTTAGGTTCCTTTGGCGGCCGAGACGTAATCGTCGCTGGCTCTAAAGATAGTAACGTGTATGTGTGGGACAGTACGGGTGCGTTGTTATGGAAGTTGTCAGCTCCCTCAAGCTGGATATGGGATGTGTCTGTGGGTAGTTTTGGTATAGGTGATGTGATAGCGGCTGGTTCAAAGGACGGATATGTCTATGTTTGGGGTATGTTGGATGACGAAGAAGTGCCTGCTGACGAAGAAGCGCCTGCTGACGAAGAAATGCCTGCTGACGAAGAAGTGCCTGCTGACGAAGAAATACGGTGTACTCAATGTGGTACGAAGAACAAAATCAGCAGGAAACAATGTATATCCTGTTCTGCCGAATTAAGATGATATTCACTTTGAACAAATAAGATTAGATTTTTTAGGCGTGAGCCAGTTCGCTGTGGAAGACGAGATAAATACTTTTACGATATCTCCCAGAACGAAGGGTATCGCTCCCATCATCAGTAACTCTAGTAAACCAACGGATGTGCCTCCGACTACGGAGAGCCAGAAGTAAAGGTGTATCATGCCAAAACCATAGATCAAAACGAAGTTGGTAAAGAGCATCAACGCCAACATGCCTACAAATCCTCTCGAACCGGAGTAGGTGTCCACGACATATCCAACAAAGAAGGCGGAGATCACGAAGCCAAGTAGGTAACCACCGGTGGCGCCTGTTATAGCGTGAAGTCCTCCACTCCATCCTGAGAACCATGGAACACCGGCTGCCCCCATACCAACGTAGATAGCACTACTGGCTCCGCCCCAGGTTTTACCTAGTATAACCGCACCTAAGAGTACCGCAAAGGTTTGTCCTGTGATGGGGATGGGAGTCCAGGGCAGATAAAATCGTAATTGGGCGAGTAGGCCGATAAGGCATGCAAACGTAAAAGAGACAATCACTTTTTCCAGTGTATTCAAATCATGTCCCCATTCGAATATCTTTGGCCTTGAAAGCCTGTTCATATGGATGTTTATGTTCATGTTTATCAACCTATTCAACACTATGAAGCGTCGTATGTGATTTTTTCCTAATATAAAAACTTACCTTTTGCAACTATATAGTTTCCCGACAACTATATACATACATAAAATATATAGGTAAATATTATATAGCTCTACGTTGTTGCCCTAC
>CAZAMQ010000002.1:0-61562 GCA_964486225.1 uncultured Thermoplasmata archaeon
CAATTCATGTCTCTTGACTATATCGGGTAATGACAGGGGGCTTTTCTACAGTCTCTAATCCAAAAAATTTATTACAAACACATCTTTCTTCCAGGGTGTTTACATGAAAAAATGGATCACATATCTGATAGTGGCGGTAATCATCGCCTCTATTGTCGGTGTTACAATCGCCTGGACTTCTTTACCTGAAGACGAAGAGGAAATTATTGTCGTTGAGATGGGCGACACCATTACTGTTCACTACACCGGATGGTTGAGGGACGATAGGATATACGACAATAGACGGGTGTTCGATACATCCCTAGATGTTATTTACGAAGAGACCACTGCTACCTTCCAGGATAGGGAAAGGGGAGAGCCATTCAAGTTTACCGTAGGAACAGGAGTCATAGACGGATGGAGCGAGAATGTTCTAGGCATGAAAGAAGGCCAAACTGTGATATCGGATATACCACCAGAGAAGGCATATGACACCCGGACCGATGACTTGATTTATCAGGTTGAAAGAACTGAATATCTTCCCGTGCACGAAACCATTAATTTGAATAAATTCCTCGAAGAGTACGGTATATACCCAAAGATCAACATGGTGGTCGAGGACACCTTTTGGACCTGGGACAAACTCATCATAGGCGTGGGCCATGAGCACGTGGAACTCAGACATGACCCGGAGGTCGGTCAGTACTACAATGCATACAGCCAGGGAGGTCAGGGTTGGAGTTCAAAGGTCGTCTCGGTGGATTCTTCTGCTAACTCCGGTGAGGGAGAGATAGTGGTTGAGCACCATGTTGATGTAAAAGACGTAGTGGAGTCAAATCATCTTGAAAAACATGATGACAGATTTGCTGACGTATTGACTATAAAAAGTAATGTCGGCCAATCATCACGACCTGCAGGAGTCGTCGTGGAGATTGATGATAAGATAATTATCGACTTCAACGAAGAGGTTGCCGGAAGAACTTTGACATTCAAGATCACCATTCTCGAGATAACAAAGGGTTGAGAACTCCCTATATACTATGTATATACTATGTAACGCAATCTAAATGTATAATCGATAAAGTTGATTGATGCAAATGCCGGGGGGAATTTAGAGATGGTTTCAATCCGGTTACGGGGGTAGCGCAGGAAACGAAAAGTTTCCTCCGACTAGCAGTTTTCACTCGTAAAACTCACAGCAAACTGCGGGGGTAGCCAAGCATGGCCAACGGCGCTAGATTCAGGGTCTAGTCACATAGGTGTCCGAGGGTTCAAATCCCTCCCCCCGCATTTTTTTGCTTTACGAGTGTAGCGAGGAAAGTGAAAAAATGGGAGGAAGCTCTGCTTCCTGCAGCATTACTTTTTCTTTGAGTTTCCGAAAAGAAAAATGAATAGCAGGAACCTGTTCCTGCTGCATTTATTTGTTTCAGGAGCGTAGCAGATGAAACGGATATAAAGGAGGAACGAGCGTTAACGAGTTCCTCACACATACTTTACTTTTCCAGAGTAGTGAAGGAAAGTGAATAAAAGTAGGACGACAGTCCTTTGCACTTTTTTACAGGCGGAACTTAGTGGAGGAAAGTGAAAAAGTAAGCAGAGTCTTTGATTCTGTGGCTTTTTTTATATACACGAGCAAAGTGAAGAAGCTAAAAAGTGGGTGGAGTTTGCATCTTGTGCATAAGTCAATCTTTATTTATCTTCAATGAGCATAACCGCATACCGACCAAAAAATATATAACCGCATACCGACCAAAAAATATATTTCTTATCATGCGATTTTATCAGTCATGTTACAGATAAGATTCAAGGATACCACAGGCATCATAAGTATAGGAGAATTCTCGGGCAACAGTATACTCCTCGAAGACCGGGAATACTCTCTGAACGAAATTGATGTTCTTCCACCGACACAGCCAAGCAAGATAGTATGCGTAGGATTGAATTATGCGGACCATGCCGCAGAAACCGCTAGGGAACCTCCATCACGCCCATCGCTCTTTCTCAAACCACCCAATACATTGGCCGGACACGAAGAGATTATCAGCCTTTTACCCAACATAAAAAGAATAGATTTCGAAGCGGAATTGGGAGTGATCATCGGTAAACGCTGCAGAAATGTATCACTCAATAAGGCCATGGATGTGGTGGCGGGATATACATGCGTCAACGACCTATCAAACAGGGACGATCAGAGGAAGGAACAGAACTGGGTAAGAGGAAAAGCATTCGACAAGTCCGCACCCATGGGGCCTGTTATGGCTTCACCAGATAGTCTTCCCGAAGATGCCAGGATAATCCTCAGGTCCAACGGTATAACAAAGCAGGATTCATCCGTAGACGATATGATATTCAGTGTCCCCGAATTGATAGCGGAAATAACCCGGTATATGACCTTGGAGACGGGTGATGTCATCTCCACGGGTACACCGGCAGGTGTAGGACCTATAGAAGACCAGGATGTGGTTGAAGTGGAGATCCAAGGGATCGGTAAACTTACCAACAAATTCATAAAAAAGAAGTAAGGGGGGAAGGGGTTTGTCTATTTGCTGACCTGTTCCTTCAGCTTTTCGACGATTTCTGGATTTCTCAGTGTTGATGTATCGCCGGCTTCCTCACCAGCTTCCAGTTTTTTGAGGATTCTTCGCATGATCTTACCGGATCTCGTTTTGGGTAGGTCCTCCGTGAAATGAACGGTAGCGGGCTTCCCTATCGGACCTATGATCTTACCGACGTGATTTCGTAGTTCCTGAACTAACTCGTCGGAACCCTTTCTATCGCCTTCGAGTATGACGTATGCCACGGGCACGTGACCCTTCAATTCATCGGGGCTACCAACGACCGCAGCCTCGGCAACTGCGGGATGGTCAACCAAGGCGCTTTCCATCTCCATAGTGCTCAACCTATGACCGGCTACGTTCAAAACATCATCGATCCTGCCAACTACCCAGAAATAACCATCTTCGTCTACTCTAGCACCATCACCGGCGAAATAGGTGTTTATACCGTACTCGCTCCAGTAGGTTTTCTTGAATCTTTCCGGATCTTTATAAAGTGTCCTCAACATCGAGGGCCAGGGTCTTTTCAGTACAAGATATCCGCCCTGATTCGGAGGTAAACTGTTTCCAGCGGTATCAAAGATATCCGCCTTTATACCTGGGAAAGGTTTCGTGGCGCTTCCAGGCTTAAGATCGGTAATACCGGGTAGTGGTGTGATCAATATCATACCTGTTTCGGTCTGCCACCATGTATCTACGATGGGGCAATTACCGCCGCCGATGACATCATAATACCATTCCCATGCCTTGGGATTGATGGGTTCGCCGACACTTCCCAGAAGTCTAAGGGTTGAAAGATCGCACCTGTCAGGATACTTTCGACCCCACTTCATGAACAGCCTGATAGCGGTGGGTGCCGTGTAAAGCTTCGTCACTTTGTATTTTTCCACTATCTTCCAGAATCTATCCTTATCAGGGAAATCCGGTGAACCCTCGTACATTATGGTTGTAGTAGCGTTCGCAAGAGGACCATAAACGATGTAGCTGTGTCCTGTTATCCAACCTATATCAGCTGTACACCAGTACATGTCATCATCTTTGATGTCAAATACCCATTTGTGGGTAGTCATGGTGCCTGTAAGGTATCCTCCTGTAGTGTGTAGTACACCTTTTGGCTTACCCGTTGTACCACTAGTGTACATAAGGAATAACATATCCTCAGCATCCATCTGTTCAGGTTCGCATTCTAGAGGTTGATCGTCGACTAGGTCATGGTAATATGTGTCTCTGCCCTCGGATAGCGTGATATCATCTCTACCCAATCTGTCTACCACGATCACTTTCTGTACAGTAGGAGTACTTTCGAGAGATTCCAAAGCATTTTCCCACATATCTAACTTCTTACCTCGGCGGTAATATCCATCGGCAGTTACCAGTACCTTAGATTCGGAATCGTGTACCCTATCGGCAAGTGCTGTAGGTGAGAATCCACCGAAGACAACACTATGGGGGGCTCCAATCCGTGCACACGCTAAAAGACCGATAGCTAGTTCGGGGATCATAGGTAGATAAAAGGTTACTAGATCTCCTTTTTCGACGCCAAGTTCTTTTAGCCCGTTGGCAAATTTACAAACCTCATCTTTCAATTCGGAAAAAGTGTACTGCTTTGATTCGTCCGTAGGTTCTCCTTCCCATATAAGAGCTACTTTGTCCCCTTTGCCGTTTTCCACATGTCTGTCAACGCAGTTGTATGATACATTTATCTTACCGTTGACAAACCATTTTGCAAAGGGTGCGTCCCACTCTAGAACCTTGTCCCACTTCTTGTACCAATCGAGCTTCTCTGCTTGTTCCGCCCAGAATTCTTCGTAGTTTTCTTCTGCATATTTGTATATTTCGGGGTCCTTTATGTTCGCTTTTTTCTTGAATTCCTCAGATGGAGAATAGATGTCACTATCCTCCATTCTCGCTTCTATGTGACTTTCTTTCTTTCCCATTTTTAACACCTGTATTTCAAGTGAACTTTTGCCGCATATTGGAACTACTATAAAGGTATTTTTGGGGAACTTTGGGGAACATTACATATTAAATCAAAAGTTTAATAGCGGGGAGTGGATTTGAACCACTGGTCTCCGGGTACCTCAAACACGTATAATGCGTGTTTTATGAGCCCGACGGGATTTCCTGGCTACCCTACCCCGCTGCTGCGATTATGAAATATATCGAATCCCTTACAACCAGTCTTGTATAAAAAATCTTTCCTGACATGTCACACCCATGGGAAAGATTGATATATTGAATGATAATTTAGGTAGTAGGATAAGGGAAAGTCTATGGAGCCGAAAGACATTATAAAAAATAACACACGAAAAGAGATGAACCACATGGCTGAAACTCTAGGTGCTGACAATCCTGAAGGGTACCCTAACAAAGCTGCACTGGCGGAAGAGTTGATACAGCTATTGGAAGACGATGAGACTCATAATAAGATCTCGGGATATATTAAAGATATAAAATCTACACTTAAAAATGCAAGAAATGCCGAATTCGATATCAAAAATTTTAAAGAAAATTTTAAAGAACTTATGAATACGAAGAAAGAGGGAGACATATTTAAGGTTCTTGATATGATAGAAGATGTAAATAAACAAGGTGAAGATATAATCATACTGGATGGCTTGGTGAAAAACACCAAAGAACGGATCAAAGATATTAATGGTGAACAAACTCGTGAAGAGTTTAACGAAAAATTGAAAGATATATTAGATGCTTGCGGGCAAGGCCAATACGCTCAATCAAAGGCTGATTGCGAAAGATTAAGAGAAGATATCAATACCTTTATCGAAGAGCAAGACGATTATGAAAAAAAGTTGCTAGAAAATCTTGATATCGCAAAAGAACGGTTATCCATATTGCGCGATACGAAGATCGAAATCGATCATGTAAAAAAACTCATTCACAATGCAGTAGATGCTCATAAGGCAGGTGATCTTAATAGAAGTTTTGAAAATATTGAGGAGGCACTTAAATGTTCAGAATATATCCTGGCAATCTACGAAAAGATCAAGGAAGGTAAGAAACAAATTAAAAAGATACAAGAGAGCGGCAAGAAGATAGATGACTACCTAGAGGTGCTTAAGAAGGGAAAGAAAAAGGCAGATGAAAAAGAGTATAAACATGCCATGCAAATTTTAGATGACGCGCTAATTGAGATAGAGAGGGATCAAGAAGAAGTTTTGAAACGTGAGGAAAATAAGATAAACCAAACAACACTAAAGATCAATAATATTTACAAGAAAATAGTCGCTATAGAAAAGGCACTACAGCATGTTAAAAAAGACCTGGAGAATCTTAACAAATAAAATTTCACCATCGGTCAATAACCTTTTTATTAACCTGCGCAATCGCTATAGGCGTGTTAAGATGAACAAAAAGATATGTCTTGCTACATGTATCATGGTCATGATGAGTTTGATACTGATGTCCGGAAATATGGTAAAGGCTAGTGATAATCCCGTTGCGGTTATCGAAACCAACAAAGGTACTATCAGAGTAGAGCTATACCAGGACGATGCCCCCATCACCGTTCAGAACTTCATCAGATATGCTGAAGACGGATTCTACGACGGATTGTTATTCCACAGAGTTATCAGCAATTTCATGATACAGGGCGGTGGATTCAGACCGGGTATGGAATATGTAGAACCCACATATGATCCCATAACCAACGAAGCTTCGATAAGCGGTCACCGAAACAATCGAGGAACCATAGCAATGGCGAGGACAGACGATCCTCATTCTGCTACCAGCCAGTTCTACATCAACCTAGCAAACAATAATAATCTCGATTATGATGCAGGAGTTTACTGCGTATTCGGTAAAGTCATAGATGGTATGGATGTTGTTGATTCTATCGCTACCGTTCAAACGACATCCGTAGGTGGATACGAAGATGTGCCAGTTGACGATGTTGTGATACAAAGTGTAACTGTTTCTGATTCCGCGCCCTCGAACGGTGAAGATTCTGTTAACGGTGATGATTCGGAGCCCTTCTACAAAAACATACTATTCCTGCAGATACTCGCTTCAGTCATAGTCGCAGCGGTGATCATATTATTCTTGCGACACCGAGAGAACATAGAAGAGGAAGGGAAAGATTAGTCTTCTTCATCGGCCACCATATGAAATCCGCAGGATTTCAGCTGTTTTAAAGGTGTTTCTACGCTGTCGTACCACTGTCCCCATTTACGGGAGATATGTTCGGTCCAGCTGTAGTCGTCGTAGGTAAATCTATCTTCTTCGTCACCCGTCAAATTAATTTTGGCGTCAAGTTTACGATAATAGTCCTGTTCAAGGTATCCTTCGTCCATCTCATCCACTGCCTTTTCGATTAAGTCGTCGGTAAGTTCCGGATACTCGTTTTCGAACAAAACAAAATCCATGGGATACCTAGGCCTTGGAGGTTCGTTTTCATCGGGATATCCCATGGCAAGCTGTACCAGTGGAAACACTTTATCAGGTAGATTGTATTCTTTCTTGATACTATCTGCGATATATATGGCTCTTCCCAAAAAAACACTTCCGATACCCATGCTTTCCCCTGCGGTGACCATGTTCTGTGCCATATAGGCTGCATCCTGGATACCGAAGAGCAATAGAGAGAGGTCGTTGGTAACCATCTTCCACCCTTTTTTCTCCATTATCTTTTTCATCTTGTGTATATCGACACAGATAGTGAACAGGAGGGGCGCTTTGAAGGGATGTTTTTCTCTGTCGCGTGATAAGAGAACGCTGTAGAGCTGAGATACGAAGGGGGCCTGCTGGCCGGCTCTGACTATCAACTCGATCTCATCCTGGGTCGGGGATTCATCTTTGTATTTTCTCACCGATCTGTGATTCAGTATCGTGGTGATTACTTGATTTCCTCTCATATTATCGAGATACTATCGGCGAATACGTACATAAAGGTATTTGATTACGCAAAATCATAGCTTACTGCACCCATTATATTCGTTCGAAAACACTCAAGAATAATAATGGCACCGATGAATAAAAGATTCATCTTGCTTTACAATTTATTGCGCTAACGCTCAATAAATATGTAAAACGCCGAGGGGAAGACAAGCTAAGCTCCGCTTAGCGAGCTGGGGGAATACGAAGTATTTGCCCAAGTTTTCGAATCTCTCCTGAAAGTGAACGTTACTCTTGTCAAAACATTTTTTCGCTACGCTCAAAATAAAAAAACGCCGAGGGGGAGATTCGAACTCCCGAGGCGGGGGTCCGCCACCGGCTTGCTTGGAAAGACGGCTCTCAAGGCCGGCGCCTTGGTCCGGGCTTAGCTACCTCGGCATGTAGAGCATATGTTGAGCTCGTGAGAGGGACACATAAGAGGATGTTCAATCCTCGATATGTTGGGTGGTCTCCAATACTCCAATGGATAAAAATACTTTGGTTTGATTCTACGGATCACCAAAAAAATGTTATTAAATGAACATATGATAACAAAGAACCCATGAAACCCAAGATATACTCGAATTTAAAAAACAATAAGGTCGGACCCCTTTGGGTTGTAACCTATCTGATAATCGTAGGGGCTATCAGCTTTGCCTTTAGAGCCGGCTTTAACTCGAACGTAAGATATTCTTACCTTATACTTACTACCGAAATACTCGTACTCAGCCTGTATTTCTTTATCATCCTCATAATTTACAGAATTTTAGCTAAAAGAATACCTATCGATTATATTTTACAAAATACCATGTCCTTCTACTGGCTTTTGGCTCTGACACCGCTTATTACAGGTCTATCAGGAGAGGCTGTTAGCAACACACGTTTAATCTCTGTATCAAATCTATTATGTATCCAAAACGAAACGGGTATCGTTTTATCGTTCGTGGTCATGATCTCCTTTTTATTTTGTTATCGTATTTTCACTTACTATCCTACGGTACGCAACGGCCTAAAATATAGCTCTCTGGCCTTCACAACCTCACTTGTTTTTTCAATACCTACATTATTCATCAGACGTGTAGTCATACAAGATAGCAAATTCTTACTTTACGCATTTATACAATCGGATTTACTTTCCAGTGGTGGATTACCATCTATCCAACAGCCTACCGCTCTTCTGATCAATCAAGGATATCATCTAAACCTCGTATTAATCTTGATCGAAATATCTGTTATCGTATCTGTTCTCCTGTATCTCACTTCAAAAAATTTTTTCACCTCGTTGTTCAAGAACCTAAAACCCTTTCGCACACTTCACTTCATCATGTTAGTTATTATAGGAGTTATCGTGGTCAGAAAAGTGAGTCCCGATTACGTGCTAGATCCCTTGGCATTGAACCATTTTCCATTCGTTTTTATAGCTGTATTTTGCAGTGCTTTTTTCGTATGGCAATTCACATCGCTTCTTAACGACCTCTATGATGTTACAATAGATAAACTAGCCCATCCGGACAGACCACTGGTTATTGGTCATGGATATGAAAGCGTATACTTCGAACTGTGCATAGCGATCATTATCGTCTCATCGTGGTTAACCCTCCTGTTAGGACCTTTGATATTCGCCTTGAACACCATTGCTATTGCTACCGCAGTTATTTACTCCGTTCCTCCCATAAGGCTAAGGAGCAGAGCATTTGGTCATATCTGCATAGGATTGGGAAGTGTAATAGCCTTACTAGTGGGCGTTTACTCACCTACTCGTTGGGTCTACGGCATCGTATTCAATGACCCTTACCACATGAGGAACATACCATTTTATCCTGAGATCCTTCAGATAGCGATTTTACTCTTTATCGTTCTTTCCATCTCACCTCTTATCAATGCGATCTCGGACTATGAAGGAGATCTAAGCTCAGGAGTAAAAAATGTTTATACCGTCTATGGTTTCGAAAGAGGGAAGAAGATAGTTTCTATACTTATAGTTCTTCTATTCCTATCGCCTTTATTGATGTTTCAGAGCGTACTAGATATTATCCTGCTCACACTGGCAGCAATGATCTCTTCTATCATCTTCTATAAAAAAGAGAAGTGGAGGATACTTTTTGGCCTTTATTTCCTCATCCTAATTTACTGCATGTTCAGATTTCTCGAGTTCATCTGATAGAGAGCATAATCCAACCAACAGATACGATTCAAAAACCCCTTGTTGTTCTAACTTCTCCACCGCATACCTCACATTCTTCCACGCCCTCTCGATACCAGCGGCCGCACTTCCTGCATCTGTAACTCCACATGTATTCCTTTTTGATACCTTTTTGGGAGATCCCGCTGTAAGAGATATCCATATTTTTTGCCATGTTTTGAATCGAATAATCATCTGTTAATATCTCGGCATTCAGATGTAAAGCAAGTGCGATCACCTCAACATCCGTTCTGGACAAACGCAAATAGTCTCCAGTACTCTTAGCTTTCTTTTCCACCGCCTCAATAAAGGCTCCCGGAGGAGTAACTACCTTAAGACCGGCGGCCATCATAAATTTGACCTTCCTGTACCACCTTCCGCCTTTTTTTATCTCATCCAACACTCCAGGCGGTACGTATACATCAACGGTAAGAGGTAAATCCTTCCCGGATAATACAGCAGAGGTGTCAAGAACGTAACTCATGTAATATAACATATACAAGGGAGGTAATATCATTTACCACCGCGAAACATATTTATCAGGGAACAAATCACCCTTTATGACAATCTATGAATTTGAAGGGAGAACACCCCAAATACACAAGAGCTCGTATGTAAGTAAAAGTGCTGAAATCATCGGAGATGTGAAGATAGGAGAAAAATGCTTCATCGGACCTGGTGCAAAATTAAAGGGTGACTATGGAACCATCATCATCGGAAACAGTTCTAATGTACAGGAAAATTGTGTTATCCACGCAAGACCTGGTGAAAAGACGATGATAGGGGATTACGTTTCCATAGGACACGCTGCAATAATCCATGGTGCTACCATAAAAGATTATGCAGTTATAGGTATGGGTGCTATAGTTAGTGATTTCACTGAGGTGGGCGAATGGGGTGCAGTGGGTGAAGGCGCGGTAGTTGTGAGTGGTAAAGAGGTTCCCGACCAAGGAATCGCGGTGGGTATACCTGCAAAAGTTGTGGGCTCTGTAGACGAAGATTACAAGAAGATGTGGACCGAGTATAAGGAATTATACCGTTCCCTTGCAGAGAGATACAAGGATGGGTTGAAAGCCTTGGATTGAACTCAATCTGAAAAAAAGGCATACCGGAGTATCCTCTTTGCGATATCTCTATCGTCTAACGCTGTCTGTAAATCATCCTCAGACGAAGGCCTTGCACGGAAGATATTTGCCGCCCTTTTTTCACCTACTCCAGGAAGTGCTTTTAATTCCGAAAAACTTGCCTTATCGATGAAGAAGGGATGGTGTAACCCGGTGATACTGCGGTACCCGTGATCGGTTATGATAACATCGTAGTACTCGCCTATCCTGAGAGGGTATTCAACACCGATCAAGATAGGGTAGGTACCTATTTGCCTACCAAAAGTTACTTTTCCTCGGTGTAACTCCATATAAACATCCCTAAGTACGGTTCCTTTAGGAAGCATATTCTTCAGCATTACTCTGTCGATTTTTTCCCTGACCATAGATTTGAATTTTTTAAATTTGTTCGGGTATCTCAGGTCATTTTCGATACGATGAGAGAGTACCTGACGTATATTTATCCTCCTCAAGAGCAGGCCAGAATCCAGTATCTTCTGCAAAAAAGAAAGATTTGTAGTAAAAGTTTCCGGTCTTTCCCCTTTCAACCCTACAAGGAAATTGATCCCAGGTAGCAATTCGGGCATACCGTTTTCCCCTTTACTAGCCCCTACCTTGTTTATCATCATCACCGACCTTTCAACATCCTCCGGTGTAGCGTTCAGGTTGTTGGCCTCTATAACCCGAGGGTCTGCAGATTCCATACCAAGTGCCAATATATTCCCAGATGTGGTATGTTCAACAAGTATATTCAATATCTCATTGGTTTCTTCGGGATGGGCGGCCATCACCCCGGGATTGGCATTGTCGATATGTAGCACCCTAATATCAGGGCATCTACTGTTGATCCCTTGGAACAATCTTCTTAACTCGTCCGGCCTAGGGACCGGTCTTTCTTTGATCCCCACGTCTTCTGCTTTATAACTGATGATACAAGACTGCCCGCCCAACCTGAAATTTCGAATGCCTGATTTGTACAGCTCGGAAACTTCAGCTATCACGTCATCCTGTTCTCTGAATTCAGGTTTTCCGTATCCAGGCTCCGAACAAAATGAGCAACCGCCTGTAAAATAACGCACACACCCTCTGTATGTGCTTACCTCCGCAAGAAGAGGGTCCGGGTATAAGTCGTGTCTTTGAACCACCTTTGCGCCCAGGATGAGCCATCTCTCCCTTTCTTCTATCGTCCCCCATCTGTCTTTAGGATCACCCTTCAACGATTCGTGCAGATAGGCAGAAAGGTCCTTCAAAGAGATATGGTCGTATGATATATCGTCCATTGCTCTTGCTAGTGGACCTCCCAGATACGTTTCTCTTTCGGTAATATTCTGTCCCAATTCTATGCACTCCCGTTGACTGAGAGGGGTACCGCCTAAATACTTGCCGGGCACCGTAGTGCCTCCGTGTACAATAAGGATCTCCGAAGGGGGCAATCCGAATTTTCTGTACTCATCGGCTGTAATGTAATCCCAGGTTAGACCGGCTTCTTCGAGTACACCTGCTAATAACCTGGGCTCCGGTGATACAAATGGAGGCACCCCGAGCAAGGCTGGTTCGTCCACGTAGCCGTCAAGTATTACGGCATGGACCTTTTTTGGCCTAACACGAGATGTCATGATTTATTCCTCAAAAAGTATCTTTCGCACCTTCTTGATAGTTCCACTTGTTACAATGGTCTTCACCTTCCCACCTCCGATCTCCATTGAGTTGAGTAATTCTATGGTCCTATCTTTACCTGAATGTTTACACCTCAATATACCCTTACTATCGTTAAATATCGTGAGCCAGGGTTCGATGTCCGCGTATTCATCTCCACTAAATGATCTTCTGATTGTCCTGATCATATCCTTTCTATCTACCCCACGATCACCAATTATCTCAAAACCAACATACCTGTACCTCTTGTTCTTTACCGCCATGTTTCATCACCGCCGAAGGTGTACAGATACTGGGTTTCCGTATCCATTATATCATACCAATAATATTGCCCGTATATAAAATTGTCCGACTGAATCATTCTATATTTATAGTGGAGAATGTGTCTGTTTTCATGATAACGACTTTTGCTTTAACACCTATTACCTCCCAAAAAACTGTTCTTTATTGATCTTCGGAAAGCCGTTAATTCTGTCATCAACGGTAGACTAATAAGGAGGAATGTTATCTGTGAACGGTTCGCCCTGGAACCAACTCGGTTCGAACCGAAGTATATCTCCTGTCTCATCCATGGGCACCTCGAAAACTACCCAGAAGGTGATGGTTGCCCCTGCTATAATCCTATCAGGGGCACCTTGAGTTCGTGCATTAACGTACACAGAACCTTCCGCGGTTAGCAGTTCAAAATACCATGCATGCAGTGATAGATCTTCTTTTTCGTTCAGGTTCGTTAGCTCCACTTGGACCCAGAGAAATTCGTATCCGTCTTTAGGGGTCATCCAAGTTGGGGTCCCGGTCATTCTCGCTTCCGCGTCCAATACCTCCATCTCCGCTTGTGCTTTATCTTCTTCCACACATCCCGTAAGGGCAGCTGCGGACAATATCATAACTCCTAGTATTAGAAATATGAATAGTTTATCACCGAGGCCCGCTCCTTTTATCATACAGAATTAATAAGACCTTAACTAAAAATACTTTGTGCTGCTAAATTTGGATGCCCGATCCGGGATCCATTCGGAATGCCTACTACGTAGTAATTCCAAAAGCTCGCAAAATCACAAGCGATTTTGCTCGTCGAACAAGTTCTCAGCTCGGAACGAGTTCCAAGCGTTCACAAATCATAGATTTGTTCTCATCCCGTCTCGTTCACTTTTCCTCCCATCGGTCGTAAAAGTGCCCGATCCGGGATTCGAACCCGGGTAAGAGGCTCCGCAGGCCCCTATGATATCCAGACTACACTAATCGGGCTGTTAGATAAAATAGAGGATGATACGCTTCTAGTTTAATTTATCGCTCTTTTTCGGCAATGGGCCACCTCTCCACCTCGAGAGCGTCTGCGGTAGGATATACCTCTATCCCATAGCATTTGTCATCCAACTTCGGTGCGATTTCTTCCAGTATCGGCAAGTATATCTCTACCCTATCTTTGCCAACATCGTGCCATAACTTATGAGCGGGTACATCGTAATCCTTCACCAGCAACTCGATCATCTCTTCGGGCCTTTTGCAATCGATCACACCCTTTACAAGTGTTCCGTCATCGGTGATTATCTCCCACTCTCGTACCACACGCTGGGCTCTCCTCATTATTCTGTTCCTTAACTGTATGCCGTCCTTGAACGATGCCGAACAGTAATGCACCGACGTCCCGTGGTCGATAGTCATCAACTCCAAGGCAAATTCTTGACTACCTCTCGCTGCACTAGAGACGTCGCTCTTTTCCTTGAACCCTCTACTCAGCAATTCTTCCCAGTTGGTTGAAGAGAACTCCAGCTCGTTCAAATTCACAAAATCGACAAGGGGCCCTAAGATCTTCAGCAGATGAAGGGTCTCTTTGCTTAAAAAAGGTATCGAAGGTATCTCGATACCTACATCTATAGGGTATCTCTTCAATTCTTGCAGGATATGAGGATACTCGGTATCCTCGATGATATTCCATGTCTCCACCGGCGGATGAAACCTGATCTCGTCGAGACCCATCTGGCACGCCCTTCGTATCTTGTCGATATCGGTTATTTGTGTATATAGATGTATGTGATGGGCATCACCGAAAGCCTCCTTGAGAGCTGCTATGTATGCAAAGGTCTTGTCCGTCATCAGGGGGTCGCCTCCGGTTATTCCGGTTCCCAATGCCCCTATATCCCTCGCCTCTTGAATAATATCTTCTTCACCGGACGTAATAAGTTCATTCGCATATACTATATTCTTACCCTTTTTCTCTTCTGACAACGGACAGTACCAGCAACTACCTTCACAACGGCCGGTGACCAGGAGGACCATCTTCGCACCCAGTGTGCAGTAACTACAGCCCTTTGGTAAGTTACCGGTAAAGGCCGAATCATTGTCAAGCTTGTTCAATTTCACAGAAAGAATAGATTGAGAAGACAATATAATCTTTACGCTGGGAAAATGTTTTACACCCCAAACCGATAGCAGGATGATGATTTACTTGGGACCCGGGGGTACACCCCACGGAGTAAAGGGAACAGAGGCGAGCATGGCCTACTTAGCCGAAGAAGGATTGAACGCTATGGAAGTTCAATTTGTTAGAGGAGCTAGGATGAAGGAATCAACTGCAGAGAGGATCGGTGAGGAGGCCGCTAAAAATGGTATACGCCTGAGCATCCACGCTCCGTACTATATCAACCTCAACTCCGATAAGGACGACATAATAGCAAAAAGTAAAGAGCGAATAATGAAGAGTGCACGTCTGGGCGATATAATGGGTGCTAAGGTTATCACAGTACACGCAGGTTATTACGGTGAACTAAGCAGTGAAGACGCCACAGATATTATCGGTAAGAACGTCGTCGAATGTGCTGAGATGATAAAAGAAGAGTCCTTGAATGTGAAGATAGGCCTGGAACAGATGGGGAGGAAGAAAAGCTGGGGCACCCTGGACGAGATCGCCAAGGTGATGAGAATGACTGAACACATCGTTCCCGTACTGGACTTCGCCCATTACCATGCACGTTATGATGGTATTCTGAAAACGGAAAACGATTTTCACGAGTTGTTGAACAAGTACGAGAAGATCCACAAGGGACCACTGCACTCGCACTTTTCCTCCATCGAGTACAACGATACCGGGGAACGCTCACATCTTAACGTTGAAGACAGGGACCCTGATTTCTCACTTCTCGCACCCGTGCTAAAGGAAAAAGACTACGATATCACAGTGATATGCGAGACGCCCGAACTGGACCGTGACAGTCTGCGGATGAAGAAGATGCTGGAGTCCGTCTGATCTAGTTTTCCACCGGTCCGTTCTATCTATATTAGGGAAAGCTGTAATAGAGATATATGTTATTTAATTTACCGGAGTTACGGTTATAAAATATTGTTCGGACCGAGTTTCATCTTGCTTTTTATTGGGGTTTCGATTCTAGAAGAATTTATGATTTAGTCTTTGGGTGCGTTCGCCACAATAGTATTACTTATTAAGGTAATAATACGAGTATACTTACTGTAAAAGGTAAGTTTATATACCTGTATAGAAATATCGTAACGATGACGGATAAAAAAACCATACTTCAGCAGCTTTTCGGGACCACTACGAAGGTCAAGATACTAGAACACTTGATAATGGAAGGCGATGGCATCTCCAGGTATGCTTTAAGTAAAATGGTCGGAACCGGTGTCGGCCCAACATACAACCAGGTGGATCAATTGATCGCTGTCGGGGCCTTGAGAGAATCCGACGATAAGATAGTGTTGGATACCTCATTTCCGTTCTATGAATCTATCGAGGATCTTGTGGTTTCAACGAATGACTATCTGGACGACCTACGTATCTTGCTCCAACGGTTAGATAGACTATATAGCCCCGATTATTATATATCAGGATATCTGGCCGCTTGTCAAAATGGTTTTCCCATGGACCATGAACAGGACACTGTGCTTGTGGCACTTGTGAACCCCGATCACCGATCAAAAAGGTATGTCAATGCTCTGTCGGAATGTACGTCTACCCACCTGCGATTGTTCCCCGTTGAATGTATAGAACGCGACATCAAAAGGATCGACATATATGGCTCAGAGATATGGCTTGCCTCCTTCGAGAGAGGGATTGTGGATTGTATCGCATACGATGAAAGCGGGATATATCCTGTTGCCTTGCTTCTTATCCAGAATGCCATAAAAGGAGATGTACGATGGGACATGTTGCTCCGGATAGCCGAAGAAAGAGGAGTACTGGATATGTTTTCGAAGATCCTCCGTGAGATCAGCCTTACCTCCATAGAGATACCCGAAGATATCCTTACGGGACAAAAGGTCGAAAGTGATAACGAGGTAAGAAAAACCGTCATGAATGCTTTAAACACTGTGAGAGGGGGATGAACATGTGGATACAACTATCTCACTTGGAAAAGATGAAGGTGATGTCGATTGTTGGATCGTGGGAAAGGGAACAGATAACCCAGGAAGTCTTGCGTAGTATCCAGAAGGATATCGGGATCCCAGCTAGGTATGTTGAAATAATGTTTTGGCATTATGATATATTATCTCTATTTGCAGAGACTGATTGGTTGATATTTAAAGGGGGAACCTGCGTTCAGTCCTTTATTCGACCGGGATATCAAAGGGCATCGATGGATCTGGATTTTAATTCTTCTATAGGAAATCCAAACGCCATCAAATGTGAGATAAGTATACTCAACAAGATGATGGATAAAAAAGGAGCCCACGTAACAGTTCAAGGGATAGATTTCGGAAAGATCGAATTCATCGAGGACGATGTACACAGCGGGACCTTAAATTTTATCAGAAGGATGCCGACTCGATTCGGAGATATGGAAAAGGTAGGGGATGACAGGATACAAGCAAAAAGTATCAGGATACAGATCAATTACAAGAATGCCTGGCTCCCGGCACTCTCACCCATAGACAAGGTACCGGAATTCTTCATCTTGGATTATCAGAAACCGAAGAAACTCATCAACATGACACATTCGAGCAAGGAGGACCTGATCGCGGATAAGGTCCTTGCGACCTGTAATGTCGGTGGTTTCGGGAGAGAGCGTTTCAAGGATATCTATGATATAGGGATGTTACTGAAGGATGGTTATGACAAGGAAACAATATCCAAAAAACTCGGATTGGTGGGTAAAAAAGCAAAGATCGAACCCACATCGCTGATAAAGGGCGCGGTGGAGACCATCTCAGATTTTGCGATAAGAGGCGTAGAAGCCAGAGGTTTTGCTTCCATGGTAGCAAATGCCGGCCAGGATCACGTCAAAGATTGGGAGAGTTTTTGTTTCCGTATCGCGGACGAATTAAAGGGCTTACGAGGCTACGTTTGACAGTAAGAGATATAAGTTGCTCTTAGCTCTGTTAGTTTCATGCAAACAAAACTAACATCACTAAGAACAAGAAACATTACGAAAAAAAGAGAATGACTTATTTTTCTCCGATTGACTCATCACAAAGCATGCACCATATACCTTGTAAATCGTTATAAAACCGAACAAAGATATATATCTTCAGATAGGAGCGGACTATCAAACTCGGACTGTATCGAATTCGACATTATATCAACGTAAAAACTATATAGTTATTCATATTGCCTATATAGTAATGTCACAATATATATATGAGTATGTATGTATGTATGTATGTATGTATGTATGTATGTATGTTTCTATATAGGAAAATTTATATAGTTTTTATTACGTACCCTATCACGAGGTTACGAAAATGAAACAAAAAGCAAAATTGAAGGGAGCAATACTCTGTGCGATGCTACTCTCCGTTACGTTCTTTGGAGGGTTTGTTGTCGCCGAAGGAAACGAAGTGGAATCGAATGTGGCGATGATCGAAGTACGCAGCGGTGCGGATCAATCTCTGCTGGATGTGTACGATGTTGAGATCATGGAGTGGTACGACAATGCGGTACTCGCCCGTGTCGATAATGATACACTCGATCTGCTGGAAATAGCGGGTTTTACGGTAGATACTCTGCCCAAAAGGACGACTATATATGTTAAGGGGTACGAGTTCGACTTCACCGAAGGAGAACCCGATATACCGGCAGCCCTCAGGGTGAACGACTACGAACCCGGAGAGAAGGGGCTGTATATCGTCCATATGATCGGACCGATAGCAGCTGGTTGGCGGCCGACCCTTGAAGAGATGGGTGTGCAGGTATTGAACTACATGCACAATCATGCATACCGTGTGAGGATGACCCCGGAACTCGCAAACGAGGTATCCGAGCTGTACTTTGTGGACTGGATCGGAATATACCATCCGTACTACAAGATACAGCCGGGGCTGGAGGCTGGAATTGTCGAAGTCATGCTTTTGGCCGAATCGAGTGAGGATAGTGTTACCACTGTTTTTGAAACGGCGGATATTCTTTCCTTTGCTGAGTTCGCTACCGGAGAATACTACTTTAGGGCACACGTTATTTCGAGAGATAAATTACATCAACTGGCAAATATAAATGATGTGAGTTTCTTAACGCGATATACCGAACCTGAACTTTTTGATGAAATCGCAACCCAATTGATCGGAGGCGGTTGTTGGTTCTTCGATGATGAGGATGACGACCCATCCACACCATATAGAAAACATGGTGATTATGGTTCCTACATGAACCAGATCGGTTACGAAGGCGAAGGCATCATAATAGCAATCGCCGATACTGGTATCGGTGCGAGAGCACATGACCCACCCCATGATGATTTCCAGGAACGAATAATAGGTAGGTACTCTTACGATAGTACGTTGGGAGATTTTGACGGTCATGGAACACATTGTGCAGGATCTGCAGCAGGCAATACATATGAAGGTACCGAAGAAACTATTCAACATGGTTACTATGCCGGCCAGGGTTCAGCACCCGCAGCAGAACTATATGATATAAAGGTATTCACCAGGACTAGTGAGCATGGAGACTTAATATATATCGGTCCTGACCCTTATATCTATGATATACTCCTGAAAGGAAGTCAAGGTGGTGCAGCCGTTCATTCTAATTCATGGCGTATTGGAGACGGACAAGGTACCTACGGAACTTATTCATCCCAATATGATAAGGGGGTCAGAGATTTCGATATGGTGGTAACGGTAGCTGCAGGTAACAGTGGTTCGAATCACCAGACAATAACTCAACCCGCAACAGGAAAGAACGTTATAACCGTTGGTGCAACATTGAACTCTGCGAGTTCATCTGCTGAATACATATGGAGTTCTAGCTCCCGTGGTTGGACTCAGGACAACCGTATCAAGCCTGATGTGATGGCACCTGGTGTGAGTGTTACTTCAACTTGGATTGATTGGGAATGGGATGAGGGTTTTGAAGTACCGATATCTTATGAATATGGCTATTCAACCAAGAGTGGTACTTCAATGGCAACACCTGCCGTGGCAGGGGCGGCAGCGGTCACGATGGAATGGTACGAGGTGAACCACGGAAGTAATCCGAGCCCAGCGATGGTGAAGGCACTTCTCATCAACACAGCAAACGACCTGTGCAACGAAAACGGCAACACCGGTCCCATCCCCAACCGTGACGAAGGCTGGGGCATAGTTGATATCTCGAAGTTGGAACGACCATTGGAAGATCCCGTGCCCTTTTATCTGTATGACCAGGAACATGTATTCGATGAAAGTGGACAAATACACGAACACCTGATAATACCCGATAGGGAAGGAGTACCACTGAAGTTCAGCCTTGTATGGACGGATAAAGAGGCCGGAAATGTAGGTGATGATCCGACGTTGATGAACGACCTGAATCTAGAAGTCATCGCACCTTGTGGCGCGGTATACCGCGGTAATGCGTTCAATATGACCGGTGAAGGAAGTGTGAGTGACACAGGTTACACCTTCCCCGATGTGGATACCATGACAGACTTCGACAGGAATGAAGACGGTTGGGACGATACCAACAACGTTGAGAATGTGTACATACCTGCCGAAGACGTAGTGATCGGTAATTATACTGTACGGATAAGGGCAAAATCGATAACCGAAGACTCCGTCGGTCTTGGCCTTACTAATAGCCAGGACTATGCGTTGGCGGTTTATAATGCGGAATTGGGTAATGTGTTCCCAACGGTATTCAATATGCGGGGACACCAACACATGGTGAACTATCTCGAAGCTTACAAATTAACCAACCCTTCGTCGTATGAACTCAATCTGGAAAGCTCGACCATTCAGTATTCGACAGATTATGTTCAAGGAGAAGAATATACTGTACTCTGGGGCATCAGGGTTTTCATAAGAGATGTAAACGGTGATGAAACGCAGTTGGATCCTTTCTACGGCCCTAAGGCGATTGTCAGTAGAAATAGCGTAGGAGAAGGTTATCAGAATGCACTTTTCTCCTATTATATGGGAGATATACCCGTCGAAGATGATGACGCGATCGTAGTGAGAGTATATTCCAAGATCGAAGGACCTCAAGGTGGGACATTATGGACAGAGCAGGCTTCCTTTATAACCGATAAATTAGAGGAACACCTTAACGGAAGTACATATATCTATCAACCAAACTGGAACATCACTTATTACACACGGTATGATCAGGGAATATCATTAGGATTCCCAGCGCAAAGACATGTAACGGGAACCTTCTATTGGGGTAATATGGATAAGAATTCACGAGTGGAAGGCATCCTTTTTACTCAAATAACTTAACGGAGGTATTATTCAAAGGCGAAAAACTTGAAGGACAACGAAGATTGTACGTGGAAAGCGAACACAAAAACCTGTTCGAACGAGGGGCCGCCGCCCTAGGCCCCTCTCTTATTTCCCATCTACAGATAAATTATATAAAGTAGCGATAGGATATATGATAACATGGAGACACGGAGAAGAGGAAGGAGAGTAATCTATCTTATGACATGCATCGCTTTATGCGTGATACTCGTTTTCTCCGGTTTGAACTTTGCTGTATCGTCAGGTACGGAAAATATTGATGACCTTTTGGAAAAGAACGAATCCGTGGTTACGGATGAGTACGAAACAGAACCCTATGAAGAACCATACATGTTAGAGTTTAGTTCAATAGATGTAGCCACATCTTTCGCCAGAGGAAGCGGAACACTGGAAGACCCGTATATGATTTACAACGTTCATGATTTGCAGAACATGAGTGGCGATTTAAGTGCACACTATGCACTGGCTAATGATATAGAAGCAAGTGAGACCAGGGAGTGGAACTGGAACGGGACTGGATACGAGGGATTCGTGCCTATCGGTGATTCAGACTATACATTCACAGGCACCTTCGACGGGCGTAACCAAACCATAATTGGGTTGTACATAAACAGATCGTACATTTATTTTGCCTATGTGAGTCTATTTGGATTTGTTGATGATGGCAGTGAAGTACGCAATGTAGGTATGGTTGATGTGGATATTAATGGACACTCAAATAGGTACGTAGGCGGACTCGTAGGAGAGAACAGAGGTAATGTTTACAACTCCTATGCAACCGGTGATGTGATAGGGTATTGGGGCATAGGCGGGCTTGTAGGCCGGAATTTTGGAAAAATTGCGAATTCTTATGCCAGTGGAGAAGTAAGAGGAAACATCGCAGTTGGCGGATTGGTTGGACATAATTGGGGTGGCACGGCGGAGAACTCATATGCATCGGTCAACGTTACAATAAGGAAATCGTTAGGATATATCAATTCAAATATGGGCGGGCTCGTGGGATTGAACAATGGTGCGGTGTCCAACTCCTATTCCGAAGGTAATGTTTATGCAGGTGAATCAAGTGATGGACTTCCCCATACTTCTGTAGGGGGGTTGGTGGGAAGTAACGGGGGTGCGGTGTCTAACTCGTATTATAACATCGACACCGTTCTTATAAATAACGCTCATCATGTAACCCTTGGAGGTTTATATAACGAACAATACAATGATTGGATCGCTAACGACCTATATCTTGATATATCGGATTATAGTGACACATTGGTCCCTACTGGTGATAGTTACGTGATCAGCGAGATCCAGGGATTTAAGGACCTCCTTGGTTTTTCTGGAGATGGATACACCTTCATACTTGGTTCGAACATAGATTTATCATCGTCCCCTGGTCATTACATACCTTCTTTCAAGGGTATATTTGATGGTAACAATCATACCATCTCTCACTTGAACATAAATCAACCTTTTTCTCAAAATGTAGGTTTGTTCGGCTACCTTTTTACTGGTAGCCAGGTGGTGAATGTTGGATTGGTTGACATCAACGTGACCGGGTACTGGATAGTAGGCGGGCTAGTAGGGTTTAACTACTTTGGCGCAATAGATAATTCATACACCATAGGTGAAGTTAATGGGTACAGTAATATAGGGGGGCTGGTGGGATTAAACCGAGACGGTTCTGTTTACAACTCCTATACTACAGGTAAAATTGGTTCGATAGAAGTGAATTATGCAGGTTTTGAACCTCGTTATGCAGGGGGACTGGTTGGATATAACCGGGATGGTACTATATCCACATCGCATTCTTCGTGTGATATTAATGTCCTTGGATATTTTATCAGCGGAGGACTAGTCGGATACAATCGAGGAGGACTTATTACTGATTCATATACTACAGGAAATGTTAGCGGAGGAGATGTGGTTGGCGGGATAGTCGGCGAGAACATTGGCACGGTGTCGAACACGTATGCAACGGGAACCGTGAGCGGGGGCTCATATGTAGGCGGGCTCATGGGATGGAACTGGGGCACGGTGTCTAACTCGTATTCAACGGGAGCCGTGAGCGGGGGCTCATATGTAGGCGGGCTCGTGGGACGGAACGAAGGCGGCACGGTTAGCTACTCGTATGCAACGGGAACCGTGTGCAGTGAGTGGGGGGAGGTAGGCGGGCTCGTGGGTGTGAACTCAGGTAGGGTGTACAGCTCGTATGCTACCGGAAACGTAAGCGGAAACTTTGGAGTCGGTGGGCTCGTGGGATTCATGGGCGGCAGTAACAGTTTGATCGCAAATTCTTATTCTACTTGTAATGTAAGAGGTAAGGGTCTGGCGGGTGGATTGATTGGTTCCAACGGCATTGATGGTGATATGCCTATTCCGGGTGGCACTGTGACAGATTCATATTCAAAAGGTGATATAACACGAATAATGGATTCGTCAAATTCGAGATTAGGTGGATTCTTGGGATTTAACTATAGGGGAAAGATAATCAACTGCTATTCCACCGGGAGTGTTCAATACGAGGATGCTTCCGATCCAACAGACAAGGGCTTCGCCGGCCCAGTTGATACTGGCGGCGACTATGAGATGACCGGTAATTTCTGGGATGTTGAAACCAGCGGACAGATCAGCACGGCCGGCAACGCCACAGGTAAAACCACCGCGGAGATGATGGATATCGATACCTACGCTAACGCCGGCTGGAACATTGTGTCAGTCGATGATGCAAATGATCGGAATATGTTTTACCTCTGGAACATCGTTGATTATGAGACATACCCATTCCTCAGCTGGGAAGGGTTCACCTTGAAAATATTTACATCGGGTAACGGTACAGTGGATATCGAACCCCAACGTCACACTTATCCTTATGGTATGGAAGTTATAGTAACAGCCTTGTCCGATGTTGGATGGTACTTCAGCCACTGGACCGGAGATGTGCCCGATGGGCAGGAAGCGGACGAAGAGATCACAATCGTCATGGATGGGGGCAAAACTCTAACCGCTCACTTCGCACAAATATATCATGACCTTAATCTAACCCTAGAAGGTGAGGGTACTACCGTGCCTGAGGAAGGTAATCACTCTTATCTATACGGTTCTGATGTGAATATAACAGCGATACCAGATGAGGGTTGGTACTTCAGTCACTGGTCCGGTGATGTACCCGGTGGCCAGGAAACGAACGAAAACATCACTATCGTGATGGACAGCGATAAAAACATCACCGCACACTTCGAACAGATATATCACAACCTTACTGTCTCCATCATCGGCGAAGGTACCACCGATCCTCCGACAGGCAATCACACTTACACCTACGGCACGTCGGTGAACATAACAGCAACATCCGCCGCCGGCTGGCGGTTCAGCCACTGGACCGGTGATGTACCCGAAGGAAACGAAACGAACGAGAATATCACCGTCCTGATGGACCGTGACATCAACATCACCGCGCACTTCCAGGAACTTCTGTTTATACCCGAGAATCTCTCGCTCACTGTAACACCCTTGGAGGGCGAGACACCCCTGGAAGTGACCATCACCGTAGGTGCTAATAACTCCGGACTGCTGGAAGGCTCTATCGATGTGGTCGTGGACGACGAGGTGGTTTACACACTCGTCATACCTGCGGAGGGCACTGCTGAGCATACCTTTGATCATACATTCGAGAGTGCGGGTACCTTCGAGATAGTCTTCGGTGAGCTGTCGAAAAATGTGGTGGTGCGTGAGGTAGAGGAAGAGGTAGAGCCAGAGGATGCGGGTTTCCCACTATGGGGTCTACTACTCATCGCTGCCGTCGTGATCGCTCTAGCCGCCGTGCTCTTCATGATGAAGAGGAAACCAAGAGAGGAGGAGGCGATACAGGATGAAGAAGAGTCGAGTCCGGATGAGGAAGAAATGTTAACTGAACAAGACGAGGAGCAGTCCTCTCAGGAAGACGAACCTCTGTCGGAAGATGTGGATTATTAGATACGGGTGCTGATATCCCTACTATAATAACTTCTTGATTCGGTCACCCTTGATGGTGATCTGGAATGTATGTATACTATGGAGGAATTTTTATATAGTTTTTATTTCGTACCCTATCACGGGGTTACGAAAATGAAACAAAAAGCAAAATTGAAGGGAGCAATACTCTGTGCGATGCTACTCTGGCTCTCCTCTCTCTTCACTTTTTTCGACCATATCATATTAAGAAAATCACGAATAATTATATATATGTGCACGTCCGTATGTAATAAAAAGGAGGCAAACCGATGAAAAAAAGGAGGTCGGATAGAAAGAAAGTGCCCGTGTCAATAAGATACGGCTCTATTGACCAAATACATAGGATATATACCGTATTGCTCATCCTCTCTCTTTTTGTATCGACGATGATTTCCGGCCTTGCCGTAGGCATGTATACGCAAAACACTTCATTACAGGAATATGAAAATACATCGGGATCAACGCACATTTCTTCAAACCATCCGTTCGCTAGGGGCAGCGGTACACTGGAAGACCCGTATATGATCTACAATGTGCATGACCTCCAGAATATGAGCAAAGACCTGAGTGCGCATTATGCACTGGCTAATGATATAGATGCCAGCGAGACGAGTGGGTGGAATGATGGTGCGGGGTTCGAACCAATTGGTGACTTGGATAATAGGTTCACCGGTAGCCTCGACGGACTTAACCATATCATATCTGGGTTACACATCAACAGGGGGCGTATCAACGGTGTTGGTCTTTTTGGTGGTGTTGGTTCTGGCGGTGCAATTAGCAACGTGGCTGTTGTTGATGCAAGTGTAAACGGGAATAGAAACGTAGGGGGGCTCGTGGGACGGAACAGGGGCAAGGTTGAGAACTCGCATGTAACGGGGAACGTGAACGGAAATGAGCGTGTAGGCGGGCTTGTGGGATGGAACAGGGGCACGGTTGAGAACTCGCATGTAACGGGGAACATGAACGGAAATGAGCGTGTAGGCGGGCTTGTGGGATGGAACGATGGTACGGTATCCAACTGTTATACCAACGGCAGCGTGACCGGGGACGGTTCCGTTGGTGGCCTCATCGGATACATTTCTTATCCTACGATCCCTTTCATGCCCTCTCCTTCTCCTTCTCCGGAATCTGTAGTGTTCAACTCCCATTACAACATAGACACCGTACTGATCAACGGTGGGCATCATGTTACAATCGGTGGTCTATTCGATGAACAATACAATGATTGGTTCTCTAATGGCCTGACACTTGAGATTACAGATTATAGTGATACGCTCGTTCCTTCAAATGGGTACTATGAGATAGACCGTATGCGTGGTTTACGTGACCTTCTCGGTTTTACGTATGTCGAAGAATATAATTTTCGCCTAGGTGCGGACATAGACCTTTCCACTGTTTCAGGTCTGTACATACCATATATCACCACAGTGTTTGATGGAAACAACCACACCATATCCAACTTGCACATAGAAATGCCATTTTCCTCTAACATAGCCATGTTCGGATACATATACGGAGGGTCAATTAGCAACATTGGGCTTAAAGATGTGAATATAACTGGTGAAAATGCTGTAGGCGGACTTGTTGGGTACAACATCAAGGGCACGGTTGAGAACTCGTTTGCAACGGGGAACGTGAGCGGAAACGATTATTTAGGTGGGCTCGTGGGATACAACCTGATTAGCACTATGAACAACACGTATTCAACTGGAAGCGTGAGCGGTGGTGGGTATATCGGAGGGCTCTTAGGTGTTAACTGTATTAGCACACTGTCAAACTCGTATTCAACTGGAAGCGTGAGCGGAAATGAGCATGTAGGCGAGTTCGTGGGAAGAAATTATGGCGGCACTGTGTCCAACTCCTTCTGGGACAACGAAACAAGCAGTCAAAGCACCAGTGCTAGCGGGGAGGGGAAAACCACCACTGAGATGAAGGATATAAACACATATCTTAACGCTGGCTGGGACATCGTTGCGGTATCTAATCCTGATGACAGTAACCCCGATTATACATGGAATATTGTGGACGGAGAGAGCTATCCCTTCCTGAGCTGGGAACATGAACCTAGTTCGGGATCACCATGGCGGATCCTACTGCTCATCGCCGCTATCGTGATCGCACTGGCAGCCGTGCTCTTCATGATGAAGAGGAAACCAAGAGAGGAGGAGGCACAAGACGAGGAACCGTCCACTCAGGACGACGAACCACTTATGGAAGAACTTAACTTACCAGACCTCTTGGACGGATACTGACAGCGACCAAACGATTCTCTTATTTCCCAAACTCTTCCGGTTTGAAGATCAACAGCGTGAGCGTTCCGTCCGAATTCCATGATATAGTCGAGAACCGAACGTGTATGACTTATTATCTGTTTTTTGACTATATGTGGCACACGAATTTGTAGGTCCTGACGCGTACGTGTGCCACTATAAAGGAAAAAGATTACGATATCACAGTGATATGCGAGACGCCCGAACTGGACCGTGACAGTCTGCGGATGAAGAAGATGCTGGATGCGGTTTAAATCGAAGATGCCTGCTCCACCCGTGAAACGCCGTCCTCTTTTTTTACTAAGTACTCAACGTCAGCGAGATTGACGATCTCGTTCTCGTGTGATACTATCACGATCTGATCGGCCGTTACCTTCGCCATAACATCCTTTAGCCGTCTCAACTGTTCACGGCTGAAGCCCGTTGTCGGCTCGTCCAGTACCAACAAGTTGCTCTCAAGTTCAAGCTCTTTCTTTATCATGGTGTTGAACGCCAGCCGGTAGGCCAAAGCCACCGAAGTCCTTTCGCCACCGCTTATATCATCAACAGAGGTAACATGATTCTGTACGGTGATCACAGGTGCGAAGTTTTCATCTAAGGTGGCGTTTATTTCCGGATCATCCAATATCTCATCGAACCATGCCCTGAAGTAAGATTCAAAGTCCATGTTCAACTGCGCCATCCTGTGCTCTTCCATGGAACGAATACATTCCTTGAGATCCCTGGTTATCCACGTTTGCATCGAATTTAATTCTGATGCCCTAACTTTGCATCGTTCCATCTTCTTCAACTCCCGCTCCAGCGCCTCTATCTCTTTATCCAACCGCTTTATGGTACTATTATGATAGTTCTGCTTCTCCTTTAACTTGCTGGTTTCCTTTATCAATCCCTCGTATTCCCCTTTCAGCTTAAGGAATTCCTCCTGTGAAAACTTCTCCTTAAGTTCCATAAGTTTTTTTTCTATATCCGCCAGCTTTTTCTCTGTATCTTCGAGTTTACCCTCTTTGTCCTCTTTTTTCTTAACCAGTTCATCCTTTTTAGCTATCTTTTCTTCCAGCTGTAACTTTCTGTCCCTGTACTTGCGAAGCTCTATTTTTCTTTTTTCGAGAGTCTGTAGATCTTCTTTGCTGTGTTCGAACTCACCTATCATATCTTTTAGCTCTACCATCTTTTTTTCTGTGGACTCGACCTTATCCTGGATATCAGGTAACGATTTTATCTCCTTTTCCAACCTTTGCTTCTCCTTTTTCCTGTATCCGATATTCCTTTCAAGCTTTTCCATACACTCTACTGCCTCCGTCAATGTACGGTGTTCTTTCCTCTTTGTTTCCAGTCGCTCTATTAATTCTACCTCTTTCTCTTTCTTTTTCGCCTTCTTACTCTCCAATTCCTTCAATATGTTATCGATGTGCTCTTCGCTTATGGGTTGTTTACACTTGCTACATTCACCCTGGCCCTCCAAACCTGCCATCTCCTCCTTCTCTTCCTCTAACGCTTTTATTTCGTTCTGCGCGGTCCTAAGGTCACCCTTCAAATCGGTGATTTCACTTCGCATGTCCTCTTTTCGCTTTTTCGTCTCTTCCGATCCCTCCGTCTCTTTTTCCAGCTTTTCTATCTCCAGGATTATCTTATGTACGGCTTCTTCCTGACTGTTCAACCTTTCAAGCTTTTCTGTTAAGTTCTTATGCTCGACCTGTAGGGTCTCCAGTCTTCGCTCCTTATCCATCCGTTCTTGGATCCCTTCCCTCATCGCACCCACTTTTTCAACGACTTCAACGTACTCTTCGAAGTTCTCCCTTATATCATCTAGTTCTTTCTCTCCCTTTGAGATATCTTCGAGTTCCTTATCTATATCATCGATATTCTCTTGTAAAGACTCAGCCAGGCTTTTGAAACGTTCACTCTGGGACTGTGTCTTGTTTTTCACATCTCTCAACTCCTCGAGCTCCTTCTTTCTAGCGACGATGTCCTCCAAGGTAGCGGTTTTTTCTTCAAGCTCCTTCACGGTATATTTTTTTTCTTCATTCTCAAGTTTTAACTCCTTTGTCTTCTCTTCATGTTTCTCCCTGTATTCTTCTATCCTCTCAGCTCTGGTGATCAATCTAAGTATCTCTTTCTCCAGCCCCTTTTTTATCACCGAGATATTATCAACTGCCCTTTTGTACTCTTCCAGATTGAATATCTTGCGTACGGCTTCGAGCCGCTCTTCGTCCCTCATAGACAATATCGAATTCATCTGTTCCTGTGGTGTGAATATGCTCATGTGAAATGTCTCGACCTTACCGCGGCTCTTCTCCCTTAATCTCAAAAGCGAGAGTATCTTTTCCCTCATCTCCTCAGGACTGAGCTCTGTCTTTACATCGCCCGAAACTAGATACGATTTGTCGGGCTTCATACCGTTACTCGTCCTCTTTATGCTTCGGTAGGCGGTATAATCCGTTCGATCCACTGTAAAATCAAGCTCAACACTCGCACCGGTAGAATCATGCCGGGTTATCTTGTCGTAAAATCCCTGGTTTATCGCTCCGAAGAGCACGAATTCCAGACCTAGAAGTATGGAAGATTTTCCGGAGCCGATGTCGCCCTGAAACAGCAGGACGCCCTCCTGGAAATCGATGGTTTCCTTCTTGTAGCTCCGAATATTCTCCAGCTTCATCCGTCTGAGCATCATTCGGACTCGCCTCCGAAGTCTATCAACGATACCTGGCCCGACGTACCTTTTTCAGAGGGTGCCTTACCTATCTTAACACCGCTGATCAAGGCCCATGCATCACTCCATAAACGCCCTTCGTAGTCGTCCTTTCTCTCACCGTCTGCCTGCTCCGACTTTAATATACTCAACAATTGACCTGCGAATGATATGTCCACACCTTCGGGTGTCCCGTACTCTTCCAGCAAGCTCTCCTCTACCTTTTCGGTACTTTCTTCCCTTACCTTGATCCTTTCCAGGTTCTTTCCCGAGAGCTGTCTCCGATTGACGAACACCGTTTTAGCTCCCGCCTTCTCCAGACTCCGCTTTACCTCGTTGAAGTCTATATCTTCAGGTACACCTTCGGTGAGCTCTCCGTGTACTTTCAGCAAGAGTATTTCTTCTGATATCCCTTCCGAACCGAGTGCCGATAGCTTTTCTTCCAGCTCCCTTATCTTCATCCCGGTGGCGTCCACTTCTTCGCGCCTTATACCGTAGGGATCCAATTCGATATACTCAGGCGTCCAGTCGTTGACTATGAAAAAACCTCTATGCTCTTCATTCTCCAGGTCAGTATATGACGAACCGAAGGTAGCACCCGGATAGGTGACCGGTGCGCCGTCTTTGGTATGTTCTAGCAACCGGTGTACATGTCCCCCTGCGTAGTATTTGTAGCCATCGGGCAGTGATGACATGGGCACGGTCTCCGCCTCGTGTATATCAACGGGCTTCATCTCAGCTATGGGTGTGTGAAAGACGAAGATAGCATCACCCTCGGGCTCTTGAAAATCTATTGAATCATAGTAACCGGCATCCATGCGGTTCTTCCTGCCGCTCATCCCTGAGATGTATATCCCCGTAGGATCTACAACATGTGATAGTTTACCTTCGTCGTGAAGATACTGCACCACTTTTTTGAATACCTGTGCACTTTCAAGTACATCTATCAAAGATGCCTTGGAGATGTTGAAGTCGTGGGAGCCGTAAACCGCATATATCCTGATACCATGGCTCCTTGCCTCTATCATGGCCTTCACCGCCCTGTTGACAACATCCATATCCGGATGGGGGTTATGGAACAGGTCTCCGGCGATGATGATAAAATCCACCTCTCTTTCGATGCATATATCAACAGCCTCTTCGAAGGCCCGGAGGTTGTATTCCCTAAGATCCGGGTTGCGTCCGAAGGCGCCGAGATGACAATCTGCCATATGTGCGAACCGGACCATTATCTCACCCGAAGAACTCCAACTTCGTCTTTTTTCTACCTTCGACAACATCATCGAATAGATCTATTTTTATGGGTACGGCGAACTTGGTGAATATGCTGCTTACAAGAGCTTCGCCCTTGTCCAAGCTAGCGATATTCTTTCCGTCCTTTGACAGGTCCTGTGCCGCACTACCGATTATCGCTTCTCGCTCGCTCTTCATCTCGTTACCGAGTATGATCTTGGTGTTCATGTTGGCCAGTATCTCCCTTGGTATCATGCTGGACAGCTGTGTGATGGCGATGAGTCCGACGCGGAACTTTCGCCCCTCTCTAGCTATCGAGTGGAAAACATTCCGACCTCCCCGTTCACCAAGTACCCTTGGTGCTTCCTCGATCACTATACCGATGGTCGGTTTACTGTCTAGTTCCCCCAACTCTTTGTACTTTTTATATCGATTGAATACCCTGTCGGTTATCATACCGGCTATCAACAACTCCTTATCACCGGACATGGAACTAGTGTCTAAAATCACCTTTCTACCGTCCTCCAGTGCGTCGGCGATCTCGTTGACCATATTGCCGGAACCTTGGGTAACGAATATACTTCCTCTAGGCACTACCTCGCCGTTGATCATACGTACGTCAAAGGCAAGCTGCAATTTGCGCTGGAGAACATTAAGAGTTGTTTCGTGGATACCGTGTTCCCTAGCATCTTCGGCTTCCGCACTTAGGACCGCCTCCAGCCAGTTATCTTGGTATATATTGTAGTAGACGTACATGGCCTGACTTTGGGCGTCCGTTATCTCGATGATCCCCCTGAGATTCCATGGTCTAAGCAGGGATATATTGATCCTCAGGCTATAGCCACCTTTCGGCGGGTTCGGTGAATAGTACAGTACTTTATCTCTGGCATCCGGATGGTCCTTTATACCTATCTCGTTACGACCGAAGTATTCATCGTGGGGGTCTATCACCAGGACCCCACACCATTCCTTGGGAACCATGTCCCACAGCATCACCTTGACCAGGTTACTCTTTCCGCGTCCCGTGGTTGCAGGTATCAATATATGGTGAGAGAGAGCCTCCTTGCCGTTTATCTTTACCGGTACATCCAATACCATGCTGCCGCTCCGTACCCTGCCGAGATACAGGCTGTTATCCGGTTCCTCCATGAAATAAAAATCGTCCTTCTTGACCCTGTCCACCGTACCGAAGAAACCCGGCAATCGTTTTGGTATCTTGGCAACCCCATTTTTGACGTGTACCAGGGGCTTTGCCTTGGCACTTACATAATTCCTTATCTCCTCCTCCATCAGTGAGGTATCTTCGTAACCTTCCAGCTGCATGCCGCTCATCCTAGCGATGTCCGTATCTTCCAACAGTGAGCCGTAGGCAAGGTCGTACACTTGAAGGATGATGTCGTCTATGGACAGTAAGTCACCTATCTCTATTATCTGCCCGCTCTTTTGCCTTACCAGCAATTCGCCGTATTCTCCGCCTATTATCTGTCCTACTACCATATGATCTCACCTAAATATCACTCAATAAATCGTGGGCGTTCATGGAGTTCACCCTGTAACGCATGGACTTGCCCATCATGCCCGTTCCCAATGTTCTGAGGTACTTCACCTCTTCATCGGTTACACGTGCCCTTTTGTCCGCATCCACAAGCCCGTAGGGATAGCCCAGGAACACGGGGTCCTTTGCCTGTACCCCGAGTTCGCCCAGTACCTCATCTACCGGAATATCTTGTTCTCGATGGAACTCCGTGCGAAAGACGTAGTCCGAAGATGCATGGTATTTTACCACGTACATATCTCCCATGTGGTCAGGATGCCGGTTAGATGCCATCGGATGGTAGTTCCATCTTCCGTATCCGGTATCTTCCGCAAGGGTCCTTATAGCCGCTAGCAGTGGATATCCCGTGGTGGTCATGAGGGAACTAGTCTTTGCTATGCCTGTGAGTATAACACCCTTTCCAAGGCACGTCCGGTAAAGGTCATTTGCGTAACCACGTTCTTCCTCCACGCTCGTCTGGAGTACACCGTCCTTTACCAGTATATCACCTTCATTCATATACTCTTTTGCTGCGTACTCGGCCACCAACCATTCAAGGTAACGTCTTACGGTGTGTCCGGCGTTCATCATGCTTCCGCCGTCGACCTCATCTCTGTTAAGCACGAATTTACGTTCCCCCAAAGGGATGGTAGAGTTTATGGGATATAGTACAGAAACTATCGAGTCCTCAACAGGTCTTGAAACGAGGTAACCGCTGAAGGGTTCGATATTCTTAAGCCTCGTCCTACCCCTGAAGAGGTTGAAATATACCCGAAGAAGGTGTATGCATTCCGACGGTGACTCAAAGATGGTGTTGTTGCCTCCGTCCACACTACAGACAACTCTGTTATTACTTACCGACTCAAAAGGATGGAAGTTATCCGTTGACAATGGAAAGGGGTCATAGTAATGCTCCTGTTTAAAATAAGGCAGCCCCCACTCTTCCGGTATGTGATCGATATCACTCAACAGATCCATCAGTTCACGTATCATTCTTATACCACATATAACGAGTGGTACTTAAAGGTTAAAGTTAGGGCGCGGTGAAAGTGGTCTCCTACCGGATAAAATTTTAATAAAATTAAACCGTTCATTAGCGGGGTCCAGCGGCATCGAGCATCCGGTTGAAAAGATTGTAACAATCTTCTATCTCACCTTCGTACCTGTGTCTCAACATGCCGACGTCGAGACAGGTAGGTTTCGAGTTATCCAAAAAGTCAAGGAGGGTTTCCCTCGAACGTTCGAATATATCTTCTATGAATTCCGGCCTGTCGTGGAGTACGGACCTACCGAATACTGAAAGGTACTTGAACGAGTTTCCCCCGTACATTTCGGCCTCATCTGTTTCCGATACCATCTTCAAAAAGGACACACCGATAAGATATGGAATACCGATGACCTTTTTCATCACCTTGTCGTGATCCTTTGCATCGATCTGGAGCATTTCGAAACCCATAGGCTGGAAGACGGACCTTACTGCTTCGGCATCGGCCTCCCTTCCCTCTACAGGTACGATGACCACTCTTTTGCCTTCGAGGTTCTTTGAGCCGCAGCCGAACATGGGATGTACACTCGCTACCTTGACGGAATCGGGAAATTTATTGTAGATACCGAGTACTTCATCCTTAAAGGTGGATATGTCGAAAACCGCCTTTTCATTCCCTGAAATCGCCATATCAGCGAGCTCTTCAACTATTCCGGGTACGGTATCCGTCGGTGTGGCTATCATTATAAGATCGCAGTCCCTGTAAAGCTCACTTATGGATGAGTAGCAGTGGAAATCATCGGTTATATCTTTGGTATCGTAAAGGCCGACCTCCATCTTCATAGAGAAGTCTTCCGCCAATAACTTCCCCATTCTACCGTATCCGATTATGCCCATCTTCTTATTACTGAGATGGCTAGCATCCGTGCTGCTCATGCTCGAAAGTTCTTCTCGCTTTGTCTTGCTGATTATACGATGAAATATGTCTCGGTAGTCCCCAGCTCTCTCTAACACCTTCATCTCCCGGCCCAAGTCTTCGACGGATAAATTCCTAAGGACCTTTAGCTCCCCTATCTTACAGCCTAGCTTGACCCTTTTATCGAGTAACTCAATCATCGCCTCGTCTATCTTGTCTATCTCTTTCCTTAGTTCATATATCTCTTCCAAGGGAACCACCTGTGGACTTAAGAAGGTCTAATCTATATCTATTTTTGGCAAAGATTTGCGTTATGCATTAGCGGATTCAGCCCGTAGTGGGTGCTGTACCAAGAGATGTTTTCATCCACGGGCCGACTTCCCGCATAAGTTGGTTGAAATCTTCGAACCTCAAACTCTGATTGCCGTCACATAATGCATTTTCGGGTTCCGGGTGTACCTCGATCATGATCCCGTCCGCTTCGACAGCCACCGCTGCCTTTGTAAGGGGTGTGATCAGGTTTCTTTTACCTGCAGCATGGGACAGATCAACGACTATAGGCATGGAACAGCGTTCTTTTACCACCGGTACTGCCGATATATCAAGAGTGAACCTGGTAGAGGTCTCGAATGTCCTTATACCCCTTTCGCACAGTATCACATCCTCGTTCCCTTCGCTGATTATGTATTCCGCCGACTGGAGCCATTCCTCTATGGTGTTACCGAAACCTCTCTTCAACATCACCGGTTTGTTTGTCCTTCCAACTTCCTTTAAAAGGTCGAAATTCTGGCTGTTCCGGGCCCCGATCTGTAAGATATCTATGTACTTACACAAGAGTTCTACTTTCCTAGTGTCCATCACCTCGCTTACCGTGGGCAAACCGTATCTTTTACCTGCGTCGCTGAGCCATTTGAGGGCTTTTTCCCCATAGCCCTGGAACGAGTAGGGCGACGAGCGTGGCTTGAAGGCACCTCCCCTGAGAACATCCACGTCTATTCCCTTCAGAAAGCTTGCGGTTTTCATTATCTGCTCTTTACTTTCAACAGAACACGGTCCCGCGATCAAGACGATGTTTTCACCGAACTTGACGCTGCCGACCTTTACCATTTTTCTCTCATTGTCGATCTGGTCGTTCATCTATCTTTCACCTCTTCGTAGTCTATCGTTATTATATCCCGTATCATCTTTCCGTAGGATGTAAGGGTCACCGGAACAGGGTCGTCCCTGCAGCCATAATCTATAAGGTAAAGATCTTTAAGTATACGGGCATTAAGTTTGAGGGTAGATACCGGTTTCTCGTACCTATCAGAAAGGTGGTTGAGCAATTTATTCAGGGACTTTTTATCCCCGTTGATATGCTCTAGTAGGAATCTCTGGTTATCGTTCAAAGCCCTTAAGAACAGATTTCTAAATACTTCAACGTGCTCTTCGGCGCTACCCTCTAGCAGGGCAACAGATATTGGCCGGGCATCACGACCATACTCTTCTCGAATTGGCAGGGCATCACTATCACGTTCATCACAAGCAAAAGGGCTCCTATTTAAATCATTGGATTGGTCTACCTGTCTATATGGATTCATGGTATCATCATGTAAGTATTCGGACATCTTTATCCCCCCTAGTTGTTCTAAAGTTGAGTGACCATGGAACCGGTCATCTTTCAGGGCTCGGCCAAACTAAATCCCTTCTTGTCATATGTTCATGCTATGTAGATGTAGTATTTAATACTTTGGTGTACAAAATTATACACTATACCCAACCAAATATCCTACGAAGAACACTATGATCCCTAATATTCAACAGCGACTTAATAAACCGGCCGGCGTTACCAAAAGTATATACAGACCGTCCTTCGCCTTCAGCATATAGGTGTATGATATGAAAGAACCCATTTGTTTTATAGGGATAACTAAGGAATCTGACCTTCTCAAGGCAAAGGTCCAAAGCAACCAAGGAAGGTACATAGAAATAGAGAACCAGGATCTAGATTATCTTCTGGAGATGGTATACCAGGATATATCGATGGAGATAGACGAAGAAGAATACTGGTAGATCTGTCTGATTCTCAAAGAGATGTTAAGGTTGAGCTTCGAGGGGTGAAGTGCAAGGTTTCCGGTACCTCCAGTCCTTCTTCCACCAGCCGGAGGACTATCTCCTTATCACCATGCAGTTTGTAACCGGTAAAGGACGTGTCGAACAAGAGTGTACCGTCCATGTTTCTCCAACCGTTCCATCTCCTTTGTCCTGCCCGTCAACTTGGGGATCAATGAAAGGCCATGAACGGTCTCATCCATATATCATAAAATTCCCGTAATGTATAAAATCTTTGCCTCTTGAAACCTTTTCCTACCGGATGGTGTGACGAACATCATATTGTTTGTGATGGGTTAACGTTGAAAGACGGTAGTCGATACCATACACCGGCCTGTACAAGCTCTACAATCTATCCAGGATATCTTTTTTCTTGCTCTGGAATTCCTCTTCTGTTATCAGCCCACGGTTTTTCATGTCTTGGAGTTCCTCAAGTTTGGTTGTGATGGATTCGTCTACTACCGCAGGTGTCTGTTCCGGTGGAGCATCTGCAGGAGGAGATTCCGGTACACCGTGCACTGGTTCGGAAACAGGAGTTCTTTTTTTCTTTAACAATAGGACCAAGGCTAGTAAAACTACGATACCGATTATTATCAGAAAGATCCACCAATAGGACGAAAGAAATCCCTTTTCAGACTCGTCCGTATCAGATTCACCGTTACTTTCCTCCGAAAAGGGTGTGCCGCTTTCCTCGATAGATCTGGCACCTTCCCCAGCACCATTCACCGCACTGACCTGGTAATAGTAGGTCTGATCGTTGGTCAAACCGGTGTCGACATACGAGGTATTGGAACTGCCTTCTTCGTGAAGAAAACTCAAACTGCCGCTGGTGGTTCCCCGATATATCCTGTATCCGGTTATATCGCTACCTCCGTCGTCCGCGGGTTCAACCCACGACAACGTTATTTGCTCGTCTTTCGGGGACGCTTGAAGATCACGTGGTACCGAAGGCATGGTGATACCCGAAGAGGGGGTAACACTCACCTCGTCCGACCTGTTTCCTTCCCTAACAGCGTTCACCGCGCTGATCTGGTAATAATAGGTCTGATCGTTGGTCAAACCGGTGTCGATGTAAGAATAGATGTTACCTGCAACACCGTAATGATAACTTAAACTTCCGCTGACGGTTCCACGATATATGTTGTATCCGGTGATATCACTGCCGCCGTCGTCTTCGGGCGCACTCCAGGAAAGTGTTACCTGTTTATCTCCCGCTCCGGCGGCAACGTTATGAGGTACGGATGGGATCCCCTCTGGCATAGCGCTTACTTCGGCACTAAACTCACCTTCCCCTGCACCGCTCTCAGCGGTTACTGTGTAGTAATATGTCTGGCCGTTGGTAAGGCCGGTGTCGTTATAAGATAATATGTTTTCGTCAACACTATCATGGTAACTAAGGTTTCCACTGGATCCTCCGCGATATATATTGTATCGAGTGATACTACCGCCGCCATCGTCGGAAGGGGCATCCCATAAAAGTGATACCTGCTTATCACCCGGAACCACTTGTAGATCTTCTGGCGCACCCGGGGCTTCGATCATGGACCTAGCGTACTTCAGATCTTGATTGGTGCTGTCTATATAACTGATGTATGCGTTACCTATGCCGTCAAGGGCCATGGACGAGTGAGAGCCAACAGAATCACCACTAGTGTCCGGATCTGTGATCCGCCATTCTGTCCCGGTCCACCTGGCATATCTGAGGATGTTATCGGTGCCATAACGGGCATAACTGATATGAGGATTATCACTGCTGTCCAAAGCTATGGTCGAGACATCGCCTATGGCGCCATCACTGTCAATGGTTTCGATAAACCATTCTGTACCATTCCATCTGGCATATTTAAGATTGTACAATCCGGAGTGACAGTAACTTATATGTGGACTATCATCGCTGTCCAGGGCGATGGAGGTCCCTCTGGCAAAATCTCCCTCGTTTATGTTATCCACCGTCTCGATGTTCCATTGACTTTCGGTCCACCCGGCGTACTTGAGATTCAAGTTTCCGTCATAATAACTGATATGGGGGTTATCGTCGCTGTCCAAGCTTATGGAAGTGGACCTACCCACATCACCGTTACTATCCACGGTCTCGATGCTCCATTCGCTACCGGTCCATCTGGCGTATTTGAGATTATTGTTTATACTATCAGAATAACTTATATGAGGACGGCCGTTTCCGTCGAGGACTATGGAACAATAAAAACCAACGTCACCGTCGCTGTCCACGGTCTCGATGTTCCACGTACCCCCTGTCCACTTGGCATACTTTAGATTTTCGTTAGTATTATCTCGATAACTGATATGGGGATTCCCTGTCCCGTCAAGAGCTATGGATGTGCTCCAGCCCACATCGCCATCGCTATCCACTGTATCTATATCCCATAAACTTCCTGTCCATGCGGCGTACTTCAGGTTGCCGTTAGTGTCATCATAATAACTGATGCGTGGACGTGAATTCATATCAACAGCTATGGAATTGAAACGACCTACGTATCCATCACTGTCAATGGTCTCGAAGTTCCATTCCTCCGCACCCCGGGCGGTGTCTATCGATAGATTCATGGTTCCCAATAACATAGCACTGACTAACAGCACCGTCAAGCCCAGCGTTAGATTCTTTTTGGTTTTCATTTTACCCCGTCCATTCTGCCAACAGAAATTATATCATATCTAAATAAAGATTATGGTTAAGAAACTAAACATCCTGGAAAACTATTATTACTCAGCACACCAAAAAAACTCACTAGACCCATCACGGTACCGGATAATCATCTTCAAGGTAGCATCCTAGGTATTTAAAAGATAAGGCCTTATCTTCAGCTTTTTTTAGGGCCATTCTAACGGCTTCGTCCCTGATATCACCTCTGAGATCAAGAAAAAAATTGTACCTCCATGGCTCTTCTCTCGTAGGTATAGATTCTATACGGGTCAGATCTATTCCCGCCGCGGCGAATATTTCGAGTACACTGTATAGGGCCCCGGGTTCGTGAAAGGTGGAAAAGACGATGGAAATTTTATCTCCACTTTCCTTACCATCTTTCCCTATCACCACAAACCTTGTCATGTTATTTTCCCTATCCTCTATACCGGATGCTAGTATATCCAGCTCGTAAAGATCGGCGCATTCCCTCCGGGCTATGGCCGCGGTTCTCTTCGGTCTGTCCCGGGCCAGCATCAGGGCAGCCCCTGCGGTGTCGTAATAGGGTACGGGTTCCAATTTTTTATGCCCGATGAATTCCCTGCACTGCCCCAGGGCCTGGAGATGCGAATACACATATCGGATATCTTCCGGGTGGGTACCTCTGTTGATAAGGAGACAGTAACGTATCGGCAGGTTCAATTCGCCCACTATCATGTGATCATTATCGATAAGCAGTTCGTTCACTTCTTTTATCCTTCCTTCCAGGGAATTTTCTACGGGTAGTATAGCGAGTTCGATATCATCATTCTCAAGAGCTTCGAATACCTCATAGAAAGTATGGAATGGTGTATGCTGTGCCCACGGCGAAAACTTAATGGCCGCGGCCTCGCTGTTGCATCCCGGAACTCCCTGATATCCTATGGATTTAGCATTTTTCAACAGGTCTGTGTAAATTGGCAGGGCATCACTATCACTTGCAGGTTTGAATAAATACGTATTATATATGCCTTTAGACCGCTCTACCTGGCTATGTTATCCGATAGGATATGACACCTTTGTCTTTTTTGAAATTGTAAATTATCAGCCGTAACGAAATCACTTAACATTAAACTTAAATATCCATCCCAGTTCTCATAAAATATCATGAGTGAAGAAAAGTGGAAATTGGAGACCATTTCAGTACACGGCGGTCACGACCCCCGGGACGACTCTAACTCCAGGGCCGTACCCATACATCAGACCACTTCTTATGTGTTCGAGGACGTTGACCACGCTGCTAGGCTGTTCGACCTTGAGGAAGAGGGACACATATATTCCCGCATATCGAATCGTACCACAGAAGTACTCGAGAAGAGATTGGCAATGATGGACGGCGGCAGCGGTGCACTGGTGGTATCTTCGGGTCAGGCGGCCATAGCCACCGCCGTTTTGAATATCACGAGCACCGGGCAGAACATCGTCTCATCGTCACACCTCTACGGCGGTACCTACACCCTCTTCCAGCACACTCTGGCCAAGATGGGCATCGACGTAAGATTCGTGGATCCCCGGGAACCGGATAATTTTTTGCGTGAATTGGATGAAAACACACGCTGCATATATCTGGAGACCATACCTAACCCTCGAAACTCCGTAGCGGATTTCGAGGCCATCGCCGAGATAGCCCATGACAATCAAATACCCTTGGTGGTGGACAGCACGGTGACCACACCATACCTCTTCGATGCCTTCCGACACGGTGTTGACATCGTGGTCTATTCACTTACCAAGTTCATGGCGGGTCACGGTAACTCCCTGGGAGGTGCCATAGTGGATTCCGGCAATTTTAGCTGGGATAACGGCAAATACCCGGAGATCACCGAGGGTGACCCGTCCTATCACGGGATATCCTACTGGGAAAAATTCGGCAAAACCGCTTACGTAACCAAGGCAAGGGCACAGTACCTGAGAGATCTCGGCCCTTGTATCTCACCCTTCAACTCCTTCCTCATAATGCAAGGTATGGAGACCCTCACACTACGCATGGAGAGGCAGTGCGATAACGCTTTGAAGGTGAGCCGCTGGCTTGAAGAGCAGCCCCAGATATCATGGGTCAACTATCCCGGGCTGGATAGTCACCCGGAGCACGAGCTGGCCAAGAAATATTTCAATGCCTACGGTGCTATACTGTCCTTCGGTGTTAAGGGCGGTTTACAGGGAGGAAAAAAATTGATCAACTCGGTAAAGATGATATCACATCTTGCCAACATAGGAGATGCCCGTACATTGATAATACATCCCGCATCAACAACCCACAGGCAGCTGAGCGGTGAGGACAGGAAAAGAGCAGGGGTCACCGACGACCTTATACGATTGTCAGTGGGCTTGGAACATCCGGATGATATAATAGAAGACCTGAAGGGAGGTTTGTGTAATATATAGTGGATCGGTGGTTATTTTCCCATGAGCGTCAGTGATAAGTACGATGGACCGGATTCGCAGAGTTCCGTAGGGTGGGTAAAGCCGAAGAATGTGAGACTGGCTACTGGGGATGAACCTCTTGAATTGGAGTGTGGCGAGGAACTTTATCCCGTAGACGTTGAGTACGAGTGCTACGGTGAATTGAACGAAAGGAAAGACAATGTCATCCTTATATGCCATGCACTCACGGGAGACGCCCACGCCGCCGGCTGGGACCCGGAAGCGGATAAGAGACCCTGGAGACAGGACAGACCCGGGTGGTGGGACGGTATGATAGGCCCGGGCAAACCCTACGATACCGACAAGTTCTTTGTGGTGTGCTCCAACGTACTGGGCAGCTGTTACGGCACCACTGGTCCAGGCAGTACGAATCCGGAAACCGGTGAACACTACGGCATGGATTTCCCCGTTATTACGGTAGGAGATTGGGTGAGACTGGAGAGGAGACTGCTGGCTCATCTGGAAGTAGGATCGATACACACGCTCAGCGGAGGCTCCGTTGGAGGAACCCAGGCCATGGAATGGGCCCTTGAGTACCCAGAGATGGTCAATAACGTTCATATCATAGGTGCATCAGATAAGCTCAGCGCTCAGGGTCTGGCATTCAACGCGGTGGGTAGGTACGCTATCATGTCGGATCCCAGGTTCAACAGTGGTAATTACTACGGCAAGGAACAACCCCTGGACGGTTTATCGGTTGCCAGAAGACTTGCTCATATAACCTACCTCTCTGACAAGGCTATGGAGAAGAAGTTCGGGAGGGTGCTGAAGAACGGCAAAAAACCTCGCTACGAGATCGCACCCGAGTTCGAAGTGGAAGGTTACCTCGACCATCAGGGTGACAAGTTCGTACGCAGGTTCGACGCCAACAGCTACATATACATCACCAAGGCCATGGACTACTACGATGCATCGTCCCGTGGTAACGGTAACATACAAAAATCCTTTGAAAACTGCAACTGCAGGTTCTTGCTGGTTTCATTCACCAGCGATTGGCTGTACACACCCTATCAGATGAAGAGGCTGACCAAGGAACTGGTAACGGGCGGTAAGATGGTTTCTTATGTGAACATACCATCGGATGCAGGACATGATTCATTCCTTACCGAGATAGACAATCTGGGTGCTGTTGTGGATGCACATATGGGAGCAGTCGGTGGTAACCATGACTGAGCGGTGGGACCATGAGGTCATACACGAGATCATACCCAAAGGCAGCAAGGTCCTTGACCTGGGGTGCGGGACCGGTTCTCTGCTGGAAACCCTTGTTGAGGGCAAGGAAGTTGTAGGGTACGGCGTGGACAAGGATTGGAGGAACGTAAGGGACGCAGTATCCAGAGGAATTTCATCGTTGAACATGGATATCGACGAAGACCTAGAAGATATACCGGAAGATTCCTTCGATTACGTTATACTTGAAAGGACACTGCAGGAAGTTAGACGTCCCGGGGAAGCCTTGAAACAGTCCTTGAGGATCGGCAGGTACGCTATCGTGAGTTACCCAAACATCTCGTACTGGAGGATCGCCCAGTCACTTGTTTCGCAAGGCAGGATGCCAGTTAACGTGGCAACGCCTTACTCGTGGCACGAGGGAAAAACGGTACACATGATATCCATACACGATTTTCTCGACTGGACTGTGGATAACAACGTGGACATAATAAAGGGATACTGTCTGGTGGAGGACTCCGTTGAAAAGTACAATACCATGCACGGTACCACAGCCAGTGAAGCTCTTTTTGTACTATCCGAGAAGGGATGATACCTGGCTAAGGCTGAAGGGTATTTTTGTGAAGCGGTTTCGAGAAATGAAAGGATATTCTGTATAACCTTTCCGGAAGACTGGATCAACCTAAAATATACCGTAAAAAATCAACCGAAGAATTCCCTGTGTATCGCCTTCAGGGCACGCTCGACGTCCTTATCCTTGACGATGAAGTAGTAGGCCACCTTCGATGCTCCGCCGGACAGCATCTCGACGTTTATCTCCTGATCGGCAACGGCTGAAAATACCCTTGCGGCAAGTCCTTTGGTCTCCAACAGCCCTTCGCCCACCACCGCTATGAGTGCGATATCCTCCTCCACGGTTACCTTGCCGATTATGTCTCCTGCAAGCTTTTTCACTGCCCTGAGACTTTCCTTTGAATCCTTCTCGTTAAGCAGCAGGTTGATGCACGTCTGTGAAGTAATTATGGAATATATGTTGATGCCCAGCTCAGATAAGTTGTTTCCGATATCCGAGATTATACCGGGCTTGTAACCGACGCCTGCACCGAATATCCTCAGCACGGATATCTTATCATTGTAGGTAACGCTCTTGATCACTCCTTCACGCTTGGTGGCCACAGAATGTATCTTCGTACCCTCCGATCCCGGCTTGTGTATGTTACGTATGTAGATGGGTATACCGAGTTCGTTAAGGGGTTCCACCGTACGCGGATGCAGTATGTGGGCACCGAAATAGGAGAGTTCCGCCGCCTCGTAGTACGATAGCTGTTCTATTCTTCGAGCTTCCCTGACCATCCCTGGGTCGGAAGTCATGAACCCGTCCACATCCTTCCATATCTCAAGCGACTCCGCGTCAAGGGCGTTGGCGACCACCGCTGCGCTGTAGTCCGTTCCGTTGGGTCCGAAGGTGGTTATCTTACCTTCCTCGGTACACCCGAAAAATCCCGTTATCACAGGTATCTTTCCATCTTTAACTACCGGTAATACTGACTGCTCGAAGTTTTTCTTTACAAGGGGTAGATCCGCGGTGGCGTTATCGGGATAATCATCTGTAAAAAGACCTATCTTATCGGATTCCATGGCAACGGCTTCTTTACCGCGGCCGGTGATCATACCGGCGAGAAGTACGGCCGACAGTCTTTCGCCATATGATAATATGGTCGCTCTAACGTTCTCGCTGAGCTCTTCGGTGTAGGCGATCCCGTATAACAATCGTTCGAGTTTATCGAGTCGTAAGTCGATGGACTCCAGGGTCCTTTTCTTGATACGGATATCAGAAATACACGCTTCCGCCATCCCAGTGTGAATTTCACGTACGGAGGCTATCACCTTGGGTACGCTCTTCTCGGTAAAGACAGCCTTTTGGATCCCGTTCCTAAGCATTTCGGTAACACCGTACAGAGCGGATACCACAGGTATCTGATACTCCTCACTGCAGATGATGGTTATCACTCGTTCGAAGGTATCTTTATCCCTTAGACAATTCCCTCCGATCTTCAGTACTTTCATGACTAGCATATCCCCCTTTCCCTGAAGACGCCTTTCTTGAAGGCATACTCGGCGTTGAGCATACTTGCTCCCGCGGCACCCCTCACCGTATTGTGTACCAGTACCCAGAAATTGATCATGTTATCTTCCTTCTTCCTCACACATCCTACGGAAACGGCCATTCCCGCTGCCATTTCGGGTTTGCCGGCGTTCACGTCCATTGCGGGCTGCGGCCTGTCCTCCTGGTCCATGAACAGTACCGGGCTTTCCGGTGCGGACGGCAATCTGAGTTCCTGGGCAGGTCCTCTGAAGTTCTTCCAGATCCTTTCAAGCTCGTCGGTTTCAACGTTACCCTCGAATTCGACGTTCACGTTCTCCAGATGCCCGTTGATCACAGGTACCCTTGCGCAGCTTGCGTGTACCGGCGTTTCCAGTTCGACTATCCTTCCCTTTTCATGGTCGAACCTGCCGAGTATCTTCTTGGTCTCGGCCTCCATGGCCTCTTCCTCGTTCCTTATGAACGGTATCACATTTCCCAGTATCGCCAGTGACGGTACGCCGGTGAGCCCGGCACCGCTGAGAGCCTGGTAGGTGACCACATTCACCGACCTGACCCCTAGTTCGAGGAGTGGGTACAGCCCCATGGTAAGGCCTGAAGCGGTGCAGTTGGAGTTGGTGACTATGAATCCCCGTTCAAAATTTTGGTGTTTGATGATATCAAGGTGCTCGCTGTTTATCTCGGGCACTAGTATGGGAACCTTTTCTTCCATGCGGTTCGCCCGGGCGTTGGAGAATACCGGTATATCTTCCTTCGCAAGGTCTCTTTCGATGTCCTTGGCCGGTGCCGTAGGCAGTGCGGAGAATACGACGTCCACTTCATTCTTTTTTATCTCTTCAGTGGTTGTCCTTTTAAGCTCACGTTCCCTTACATACTCCGGCATCTCGTTACCCAGTGACCAGTTAACGTACTCACCGTACTTCATCCCTACGGATCTTTCCGATGAGGTCAGCATGACCAGCTCGAAATAGGGATGTTCGTCCAGCATCCTGACGAATCGTTGACCTACCATTCCCGTACTGCCTATTATACCTGCTCTTATACGTTCCATTCCTTGATCACCTGGTTTGGCAATTCCGAATATGATGTGCATAAATAAAACTTTCGACAGGTGAGCCTGTCCCAAATCACAATATTAATTAAGTAGTATATTGTCAGAAATAGACATGGAAATAGTATTCATAGGAGGCGGTACCATCGCCAAGGCCATCTACAAAGGTCTGCCCAAGGAGCACGAGTACGTTGTGGTCAAGAGAAACCTCCAGGATGAGTTCTGGACTGGTGAGGCGGATCTTCAGCCGGCCGGCACGCCGGTCGAAGGTGATGTATACATACTGGCGGTAAAGCCCCTTTCCTTCGAGAAGGCCGTGGAACCCTTCAGGGGCAATAGTCAAACCATCATATCGGTGATGGCGAGTATAAACTCCGAGATGCTGGTGAAACATCTAGATAACGAGAACGTAGTGAGATGCATGCCCAACCTGTCGGTGTGCATAGGCGAAGGTTACATACCCTACTGTTCGACCAGCGAGAAGGCTGAGGAAGATTTTACCGCAGTTTTCGGTAACCTGGGACACCTGGAGAGGACGGAAGAGGAGTACATGGATGCTTTAACTGCTTTAACGGGTACGTCACCCCTGTACATCTCGGTATTCATCGATGCACTCCTGGACGCCGGCATCAAGGTGGGACTACCCAGGGAGATGGTCAGGAAGGCGGCAGTACAGTGTACCATCGGCGGTGCCAGATACCTTGAATGCGAGAAGATACATCCCATGGAACTCAAGGACATGGTCTCATCACCCGCGGGTACCTCCATACACGCACTTCACAACCTGGAGAAGAGCGGTGTAAAGGCTGCGATCATAGACGCCGTGGAGATAGCCTATTACCGGGCAAAGGAACTCAAGAGGATAAAAGAGGTTTGAACGATACACTTTTATCTTACCCTTTCCTGCATATGCCAAGGAATGTCTACGAATGTATAATTATATACATCGCATCTACATTCGGAGATGAAAGGATGAAGAAGGATCTATTCACGGAATCGGCAAGACTTGCCAAGGTAACCAAGAGTCTCAGGGAGAGCTTTGAGATGTGGAACTACAACGAGATCTTCCTGCCGTCGGTGGAGAGGTACGACCACGGGCTGAGGAAGGGGCTCAAGATGGCGACCCATGACGATTATTACTTGATAAAGCCGGACGTTACATCACAGATAGCCGTCAACATAAAGGACGACAGAAGTTTGAGGCTGTTCTACATCTCGGAGGTACTCGACGGTCTGTCGGGTGAATGGCAGGCGGGTATAGAGTTCATCGGTGGCGAAAGAAATGACATGGAGGCGGAGGTGCTGAGGATAGTCATGGACAGTCTGGACAAACTGGATATTACCGATTTCTATGTGGATATAGGCAGTCTCAAGGTATGGAAAGATGCCGTAAGAGATATACCAAAAAACGAAAAGGCGGTATTCAACGCGCTGAGAAGCAGGAACTTCGGTATCATCGAGGAACTGGACCTTAAAGAGGATAAGACGGAAGAGCTCTGGAACCTGTTCAACTTCAGGGGTAAAGAGTGCGGCAGCGCAAGGATAGACGACTTGGTGAAGGAGGTAGACGACGACAGGATATTCATCGATTTCGGAACGGTAAGACCTCTTCCCTACTATGATGATATGATCGTCGAGGTGTACTCCCCTGAACTTGGATACCCCATCGGTGCCGGGGGGGACTACGTGATAAACGGTTTGCAGGCCTTCGGATTCGCCTTCAAACTCAAAGGGCTGGTGGAGCTACGGGGAGGTATGATACCCTGAAGATAGTACTTCCAAAAGGAAGGCTCTACGACGACTGCTACCGCTTACTGCGCAAGGTGGGCGTGGATATAACCTCGCCTGAAAACAGAAAACTTACCTCAAGAACGGACGATTACCAACTCTTCTTGGCTAAAGCCTTCGACGTGCCGGTTTATGTGGAGCACGGAGTGGATATCGGTATATCCGGTATGGACGTACTACTGGAGCAGGGCAGCGATGTACTGGTGCCCCTGGAGCTTCCCTTCGGAAAGTGCCGGTTATCACTGGCCATGCCGGAGTGGAACGTGAAGGAGCCGGAAGAGCTGGATGGGTACAGTATCGGTACGACCTACGTAAATATAGTACGCAAATATTTCGACGAGATGGGCGTTGATGTGGAAGTGTTCAAGCTCAACGGTGCCGTCGAGCTGGCCCCCAGCATAGGTATCGCTGATGCGATAGTTGATATCGTGGAGTCCGGCAGCACTTTGAAGGCGAACGGTATGGTGGAAGTACACAAACTGATGGATATCTCGGCCATACTGATAGTGAACCGGGTTTCCCAGAAGATAAAGTACGAAAACGTTAACGCTCTTATAAGGAACATACGGAAGGTGATCAAAGATGGATATTGAAAAGTACGTAGCGGGTATACTGGAGGATATCAGGGAGAGGGGTTTGACCGCCGTACAGGAATATTCGGAAAAGTTCGACGGCTACGGCGGTGATATAAAGGTATATCCGGAAGAATTTACCGAAATAGATTCCATACCGGACGAGCACAAAGAGGTCATCCGCAAAGTGATAAGCAGGGTGATGAAGGTACACGAAAAACAGGTGAGACCGGACGAATTGTACCATGAAGATGGCGTTACCTACGGGTTGATGTACAGATCTATCCACAGGGTGGGGCTCTACGTTCCCGGGGGTAGACCCCTGCCATCGTCCCTTATCATGATGGGAGTTCCCGCTCGGCTGGCAGGTGTTGATGAGATAGTCGTCGCCACTCCCTCACCTAATGGACGTATCGACCCCTACACTCTTTTCATAGCCCGGGAGCTCGAGATAGACGAGGTGTACAAGGTGGGCGGTGCCCAGGCAGTGGGGGCCATGGCATACGGCATAGGCATGAAGAGTGTTGACAAGATATTCGGCCCGGGTAATAGATACGTTACCGAGGCGAAGAGGCAGGTATACGGAACCGTTGGTATAGACTGCCTTGCAGGGCCTTCGGAGGTATGCATAATCGCAGATCACACCGCGTCAAAGGAGCGGGTACTAGCGGACCTCATGGCCCAAGTCGAGCACGGGAAGGATTCAAGGGGATGGTTACTGAGCACATCGAAAGAGTTGTGCGAGTACTGCGACAGAGAGGGTGTTTCGGTTTATCACGAAAGAAGTCTGGAGAGTTGTGTGACGATCTCCAACAAACTGGCACCCGAACACCTTCAGCTCATGACCGAAAGGAATTCGGAGCTGCTGCAGGAGATAAAAAGTGCCGGTGCTGTCTATATGGGTGAATATACACCCGCCGCCGCTTGCGACTACTTCGTTGGTGTGAATCACGTTCTACCTACGGGAGGTGCGGCGAATTATTCTTCCGTACTTACAGTTCTTGATTTCATGAAACGCATTTCCCTTGCAGAGATGTCCGAAGAAGAGTACGGATCCAATAAGGCTCTGGGTGTATGCATGGCAGAGATCGAAGGTTTGAAAGAACACAAAAGATCAATGGAGGAAAGATAATGGAAAGAAAGACGAGAGAAGTAGAGATATCGGTTAATATAGATGAAGAAGGCGAGATAGATACCGGTGACAAGGTATTCGACCACCTGCTTACCTCTTTATCCTTTTACATGGAGAGAGAGTTGGCGATCAAGGCGTCGTGGGATCTAAGGCACCACCTATGGGAAGACCTGGGTCTTACATTGGGTGAAGAGCTCAGGGATGATATCAAGGACAAGAACATAGTTCGTTTCGGCAACGCCGTTGTGCCCATGGACGACGCACTTGTACTGGTTTCAGTCGACATTTCAAGACCGTACCTTAAGTTCGATGTGGATATATGCGAGCCCGAGGAGGGCTTCCAGGAGACACTTGCTAGGGAATTCCTGTGGGCGCTTGCCAAGAGTCTTAGTGTAACGGTACACGTAAAACAGCTCAACGGTATAAACGGCCACCACGTCATCGAGGCGGTTTTCAAGGCCCTGGGCATGGCGTTGAAGGATGCCATGAGCGACAGTGAGGGGTTGAGATCGACCAAAGGAGTGCTCTGATTGTCAAACGATACGGTGATCCTGGACCTCGGCATAGGCAACCTTTCCAACGTCCAAAAGGTGACCGGCGGTAAGGTGACCCACGATACGGATGATATATCACGGGCAGAAAAGATAATACTTCCAGGTGTGGGTAATTTCGGAGAGATTATGAGGTCGTTACAGTCCGTAAAGAACGATATCATAGATGCTGCCAAAGAAGACAAATACATACTAGGTATATGCCTCGGCATGCAGCTTTTTTTCGATACGAGTGAGGAAGGCAAAGGTGAAGGACTCGGTCTTATCGACGGGGTCGTATCCAGGTTCAAGGGCGTGAGAACACCTCACATCGGCTGGAACAGGCTATTTATCGAGAGGGAATGTCCCCTGTTGCGGGGAATAACAGATGAAAGCTACTTTTACTTCGTGCATTCCTACTTCGTAGAACCGGAGGATACGAACTGTGTGGCGGGAACCACCGTCTACGGAAAGAAATTTACGGTAAGGTTCCCATCGGTCATCTGGAACGATAATGTATTCGGCGTACAGTTCCACCCGGAAAAATCCAGTGCCGTCGGCTTAAGGCTGCTGAAAAACTTCAAGGAGCTCAGTACATGAATATTTATCCGGCGATAGACCTTATGGACGGCAGGGCGGTGAGGCTGTTCAAGGGCGAGAAGGAGAGCAAGAAGGTTTACGGAGACCCACTGAAGATGGCCGAGGATTTTTCACATGTAGTGGACAAGATACACGTGATCGATCTTGACGGCGCCTTCCAGGGAGGTTCCAGGAACCTGGAGGTGGTGGAAAGCATTATAGCGGAAACGGGGCTGAAGGTACAGTTGGGAGGAGGTTTCAGGGATATTGGAGGGGTGAGGAAGGCGTATTCGGCGGGTGTTGAGAACGTGATCATCGGTACCAAGGCTTTCGACTTCGGTTTTTTACGTGCGGTGACGGACGAATTCGACGGTATAACCGTGAGCCTGGACTGCCGGGCCGGTAAGATAGCTCTTTCAGGCTGGGAAGAACAGGTCGATATCGCACTGAGTGATGCATACGACATGGTAAGAAAGTACGTTGACAGGATGATCTACACGGATATAGAAAAGGACGGTACCCTTGACGGCATCTCATTGAAGGATAAGTTCTGGGATGACGATGAGATGATATACGCGGGCGGTGTGACCGGTATGGAAGATATCGTTAAATTGAACGACATAGGCTTTTCCGGTGTCATCATCGGTAAGGCGATCTACGAAGGAAATTTAAATATCAACGAAGTGATGGAAAAAATAGGTGAATTACATGTTGGCTAAGAGGATAATCGCGGCACTGGACATAAAGGGCGGCAGAGTTGTAAAAGGCGTAAAGTTCGTCAATCTCAGGGATGCGGGAGACCCCGTGGAGCTTGCCAAGAGGTACGAGGATGAAGGCGTGGACGAGATAGTATTTTTGGATATAACAGCATCCAACGAGAAACGTGATATACTGAAGGAACTGGTCAGGACCGTCGCCACGAACGTAAACATTCCCTTCACCGTGGGCGGAGGACTAAAGGATGTCGACGGTATAAGAGAGATAGTTAGGGACGGTGCGGACAAGGTGTTCATCAACACCGCCGCCGTTGAAGGCCCTGGTTTGATAAGGGAAGTATCGGAAACCCTGGGCTCTTCCAACCTGGTTATCGCCGTTGATGCCAAGTGGAACGGCGACTACTGGGAGGTTTACACCCACGGCGGGCGAAAACCAAGAGGTATCGATGTGATAGAATGGGCAAAGGAGGTTGAAGAGTTGGGTGCCGGTGAGATACTCCTCACTTCCATGGACACCGACGGTATGAAGGACGGTTACGATATACCCATGCTCAGGGAGGTGGTTAGTGCCGTAAGCATACCGGTGGTGGCCTCCGGGGGCGCCGGTAAACCGGAACATTTCAAGGAGGCTTTCGAGGTGGATGCGAGCGCAGCACTGGCGGCTTCGGTATTCCACTACGAAGAGATCAATATCGGAGAGTTAAAAAAATATCTGGATGAGAGTGGTATAGATGTCAGACTCTGAGAAGAAGCTTGAAGAGGTAAGATGGGGGCCCGATGGCCTGGTTCCCGTGGTTACACAGGAGATCGACGGAGAGGTGCTTACGCTGGCCTATCTTGACCGGGAAGCACTTCGAAAGAGTATCGAAACGGGTTACGCACATTACTTTTCAAGGAGCAAGAACAGGATACGGATGAAGGGAGAGACCAGCGGTAACGTTCAACGGATAATCAAGATGATGACGGACTGCGACGAAGATGCGGTACTGTTCGTGGTAGAACAGGAAGGTGATGCGTGCCACACCGGCAGAAAAACATGTTTCCACAGAGAGCTGGGGGCAGAGTTAGAAGAGCGCGAAGGCGGTATCGACTACTCGCTGCAGATACTGAAGGAGTTAGAGGCATTGATCAGGGAGAGGAAGAGAGAGCCAGTGGAGGGTTCTTACACCTGTAAACTCTTTGAAAAGGGTAGGGAAAAGATATACAAGAAGGTAGGCGAAGAACTTGTCGAGGTTTTGATCGCTGAGAAAAGAGATGATATAACCTACGAAAGCGCGGACCTCCTTTACCACTTACTGGTTTTACTCGCGTACAACGATATCGAGCTGGCAGAGGTGATGGAGGAACTGAACCTTCGACGGAAGGGGTAAGGTGGTCAGATGTTCAGGAAGGAAGTAAGATATTTCGAAAGCTACGAGACGATGAAGGGTGACCACCGTATATGGCTGGACAAGAACGAATCCCCCTTCGATATACCCGATGAGCTAAAGGATAGGATATTCGACGAACTGAAAAAGATAGAGTTCAATCGCTATCCCGACATAAGCGGTCTTCCTCTGAGAGAGAAACTCGCCACTCACCTCAGTCTCGACGTGTCCAATATCGTGGTGGGTAACGGCAGTGACCAGCTAATCGATGGCATACTCGACCTCTTCGTGGGTAACCAGGTCGTCATACACTCGCCCACCTTCGGAATGTACTCGTTCTACGCCAAAAAGAAGGGTCTTGAACTCGTGGATATACCACTGGACGAAGATCACGACCTGCCGTGCATGGATAGCTACGGAGACGATGTAAAGGTAATCTTCATCTGCTCGCCCAACACACCCACGGGTAATATGATCAGCAGGGATAAGATAGTGGATGTACTGGAAAAGGGATATCCTGTGGTACTCGACGAGGCCTACATCGACTTTGCCCGGGGAAGTAACATCGACCTGGTGGAAGAGTATGAAAATCTCATAGTACTTAGGACCCTTTCCAAGGCATACGGCCTGGCAGCCATGAGGGTGGGATATGCGGTTGCTCAACCCTCGGTGATGCTGCAGTTATCCAAGATAGTGTCGCCCTTCATCATCAATAAGATATCCATGAAGATGGCTGAGATGATGCTTGAACAGAAAGAGCTGATTCGTGAACGGGTAGAATACATAAAAAACGAACGTGAAAAGTTGATCTCCGAGTTTTCCGAGTATGCGTATCCGTCGGAGACAAATTTTGTGATGTTGGATCTCGATGCCTACGAGTATTTACTTGAACAAGGGATAGTGGTGAGAAAGCTGGACGGCAGGCTGAAGGGCAAGATACGGGTAACGGTTGGCACCGTTGAAGAGAACAGAGAAGTGACAGATGCGTTGAAGGATTTTTTATGTTCGCAAAGGTGTTGAATTGAACTGGGTAGTCTTCGATGTGGACGGTGTACTTATCGATGTGACCGAGAGTTATGATATAGCGGTGAAGCTTACGGTTGAATATTTTCTTGATACGGTCGTTGATAAGCGGTACATCGAAGAACTGCGTATAAAGGGAGCCCTGGGTGACGATTATAAGCTGTCGGAAGCCCTGTTGTGCGGTTACCGTACGAAAGACATCGAAGGGTTCGTCCACAAATTTCCTTCCGGCGGTACGGTAGAGTGGTTGAGGGAGAACCATGAACTGTCCGTTTCTGAAGAAGACATCAAAAGGGTATTCGATACATATTATCTAGGAGAGATGTACGATGAAAAACTCTTCGACTTCGACGGACTGTGGAAGATGGAAAAGAGGATTATCGACCTGGAACTTCTTGATAGAATGAAAGAACACTTCGAACTCGGGATCGTCACCGGCAGAAGCGGTATGGAGATGGAGCTGGCCGAGAGGGTGATAGGCCGTGAGTTCACTAACAAGGTGACCAGTGATGAGTACCTGAAACCAGACCCTAAAGCGCTTGAAGCGCTGGTTGGTGAGGACGATGGCGTGTACATAGGCGATTCCAGGACGGACGAAGTGCTGGTTGAGAGGTACAACCGCAAGTACGAAGGAAAATTCGGATTCCTGATGGTACGCAGGGACGTTGACGACGTTAACGATGCCGTCCGGCGTATCCTTGGATTCTCGTAATGGAGAGATGCATTTACCGGGACAAGTTTTTATATTGCCTCTTACCTTAATGTATTAAGTACAAAAACTCCTTTGCGGGTGGTGGGCTATCCCAGGTGTATCAAATGATACCAAAAAGGACGAGGGTAGCGTTCATGGCGGTTTTGCTGATCGTTGGTTCAGTCGGTGTAGTGTTCGGGTCTGTTGGTGACGCGGACGAGGATGTTCGGGTGGATGTTTTAACATCCTTCGCAGGAGGAAGATAACACCAATATCGCAAAAGGCCACGGCATCTGGGTTACCGGGAGCACGCCTCGCATCGAGAACGTTTCCGTTAAGTACAACCGGCAGGACGGCATCCGCGTTGAATCGTCCGTGAACATACCGGAGGCCGCGGAGTTCGAGAACTACGCATCGGAGATATACGACCGTCGATTGACCTTCGACGGCGAGAACTCCGTACAACCACGCATCGCGGTGGAGGGGGACAGGGTATATATGGCGTATCTGAGGGCCGACTCGAACATCGTCAGCATGAAGATATCGGATGACAGAGGGATGACTTGGAACGAGCCGATAACGCTTTTACAACCGACGAACGAAGTGGAGCGTGTCGAGATGGCCGCCGACGGTGATAACCTTTCGGTGGCGTGGGAAGTATGGACCGAATGGTTCCCGGGTGAACCGGAATTAACTCCCGAGCTTCATGTTCAATACAGTTCGGACAGCGGCGATTCGTGGGTCGATGAAACATATGTACTGGATTATTCCTGCTACCCCTCAATTGAAGTTATATCGGGCGATGTTTACCTTGCATACCTTTATCGTCCACATCCTCCGCTACCTATAGCAGGATCCGTAAGGCTAAGGTGGACAGTCGATGGCTGGGCTCTGTACGAACACGATTTTGAGATAGAATACGGTATACCGGAGATAGCTGTCGTGGGTGGTTATGAGGACAATATTATACACGCTGTAATCGCAAGCGAGGGATATATGTACTACACCAGAAGTGACGACAACGGACATACGTGGACGGATTTTGAAGTTATCTCGGTATATACCGATGAGTTGCCCTACGGCTATATCGCTATGGAAGCGATTGAAGACCGTGTGTACATCGCTTGGAGCATGAATGGCGAGTATAATGGTATAGCTTTACCCCATAAGGTTTACGGGATGTATGCCGCATACGAAGAAAGCGACGGCTGGAACTTCCTGTCGTTCCCCTTAGTACCCATCGACACCACCGTACCCAACGTACTCAGCAGTATCGAGGGCAGCTACGACACTGTACTGTCGTTCCAGAGCGCACGGGAGGAGATACTCCATGTTACGGAGGAAGATTCTCCCGAATGGAAGTCGTATGTACCTGATAGGCCGGATCATTACAACACATTGAAGGTACTGAACAACATACACGGCTTCTGGATACGGATGACCGAAGACGCAAATCTTACCATCTACGGGTATGCTCCTGAAGAACATACCACAACACTCGTACTCGAACCCGGTTGGAACATGGTGGGCTATCCCAGCATATCCGAAGGTAACAATAATCTACCGGAGGAAGTGGATATCATCGGCTACTTCGATGAAACAGAAGAATACAACCTCGCATACGATCACAATCCAGAAACATTCGTGTTCGAGCCGGGTAAAGGTTACTGGCTGTACAACAGTGCCGATGAAGCTGTGGTCTGGACAGTCGAATACTGAACCGTGACGAAACCAATATGCACACGGTACATTTAACCTACCAGGTTTGAGTTAAGGTGAACTTTGTCTTACGTGTCGTAAGTAGACTGGTTACCCCTCAAAACGCCTCTTCCTGTGGATGGAGATCGCCACACCCACTATCAACAGCGTTGCAACCACCGGCACTACCAACGAAGAAAACTCGGATATCGGCTCGTCGTCGAAATCCGGATTCCGCTTGTAGTAGAGCTCGTAGTAGTCACCGTCACGGTCATCGTGCCAGGCGACGTGGATCATGTCACCCGATAGGGAGATAGCGGGTGTACGGGACCTGCTAGAAGAGTATGTAAGTCTAGTATCTCCTTCCCATGTGATCCCACCGTCTACCGATTGTTTGAAGTATATTTCATCAGGTCCGTCACGGTCGTCGAACCATACGATGCATATGTCACTACCTGTTGTTGCTATTCTTGGAAAACCTACGTAAGTGGTAGGTCCAACTATAATGTTAGATGGCTCCCATGTGCTTCCATTGTTAGTCGAGCGGCGATAATGTATTATATGCTCGCTAGCAGATAGTCGTTCGTACCAAACCACATGCACGTTCCCGCCCCAGACAGCCACATCTGCATCTCCTTCCGAGTTCGGGCTGTCAGATAGTGCGACTTCTTCCCCCCATGTGGCACCGTTATCCGTAGAACGCCTGTAGTATATGTCTGTCAGCATGTATCCTTTCCGCTCGTCATACCATACAAGGTGTACTGTGGAACCGTCAACAGCAAGCCGCGGTACGGTGGAATGCCAAATTGCTTCGGTGATCCTTACTTCTTCCTCCCATGTAACACCTCCGTCGGTGCTGCGTATGTAATATATATCCGTATCCAGTATACCGCCGTGCCTGGCATCTATCCAGGCAACGTGAACTATCATACCGCCGTCGCTGACGGCTATGGTGGGACCGCTCTTGTGTTCACCCGTTGGCTGCGTGATCTGCTGTTCCTCTTCCCATGTATCGCCTCCGTCGAGTGAACGGCGGAAGAATATCTCGCGGGCACCTGCTGGTCCTCTCTGACTCCACACGACGTAAACAGTATCTTCGTGTACTGCTATATCATGGCCCCTAACAACGTACTCAGTATCAGAAATTTCAAACATTTCAGACCATGTCATGCCCCCGTCATCTGAATTCTTATATGATATAATATCTTTCCATCCGTCTCCCTCTGGCGTTGTTCTACGCCACAATATATGAACTCTATCAATATGTGAAGTAATACTAACACTCCTGTCTCCTCCCTCTTCGTGGTATGTCAACCTGACATCCTCGCTCCACCCTTCAGGCGGCTCTGCAGCACTGACGATAGGTGTGATAAGTGCGATTGACATCACAATAACCACGACCATCGAGGACAAAGTTTTTGTCATCTATTATAAATGTAACTAGGTGTAAATAGAATTTTCCCTCCTATTTTGAATTGATTATATATATATATAGGTATTAAACGAAAGATTTATGTACCTCTAGCCCCCTATCCTCTTGATTTACAAGGAGGAAAAAAATATGTTTTCAGACGCAAAAATAGGGAGCAGATTGATGTCTTTTATGACCGTGGGTATAATCCTGTTGTCAGTGTTTGCAGGAGTCGGGATCGCTCAGGAGGATGATACCGCTGATAACACCGCCATGGTAACGTTGAGGGACGGAAATGATGGACTTGAAAAAGATTATGAAAGCGTACTTGAGCCAACAGGATCGGATATGACCGATGAACACTGGGGTGGAGAGTATGACCGCTGGATAAAAGAGAGCGAATTACCACGGTTTTTTACGGAGGACACCTTTGGTTATCCACGATTGAATATGGATCTTAACGATGAAGATGAGGGATCCGAAGGACTTGAGAGGACTTTCATCGGAGTTACCGACCTTCGGGCTGATACACACTCGATATACCTGGACGAGGACAACCCGATACATATCACCGTCAGAAACATCGGCGGAGATGCTGGTGATGCAGCATATACTGAGAACATCACCGCAACTATCGGTGAGATCGAAAATATGATAGATGAGTACAGTAATCATCCACGCGTGGGTCAGCTCGAAAAGGCGGTGGAACGACTTGATGAAGCTTTGTTGCTGGTATCGGAGCACCAGCGTGAAGAGTCTATCAAATCCGTTCGTCAGGCGGTTGTTCACTTAAACGCCGCTGGCCAGGGAAGGCAGGGTATACCGACGGAAGAGATAATAGTCGAACTCGGAGAGGTCGTACGGTTGAAGGTGGGCACGGTGCTTGATGAAGCAGTTCGAAACTTCGGCTCCGAACATCCCGATGTACAGGAGGCTGAAGATATCTACGAAGAGGGAGTCGATAAGCTAGAAGATGGTAAATACATACCCGCACTGAACAGATTTAGAAAGGCCTTTGAAGTAGTTCTCGGTGCATATGTGTGTGATGTGAACATCGATGCGTACTCGTGGATGCCTGACGGTCATGAAGAAGATATATGGAGCGGAGAGGTAGAACAGTTGGAAGCCGAATCGAAAGAAGTTCTAACGTTCAACTGGCACCCGACCAGGCGCGGCATACATTACCTGCGGTTCAACATGACCGGTGAGTACGAGGTCTACAGGTCACCACCCGGGACGGAGGAGAGTCCGTTCAGGATGATGAGCTTTGGGGTGTCAGTGATACCGATGGCTGATGAGGAGATAGAGTGGCCCGGTGGAAAAACCATTGACGAAGAGGTTGAGTTCCCAAGTGATGGATATGACAGTACGATAATCTACATGTATGAACATGAAAATGAGGGGAACCTCACCATAGAAGACGGTGGCGCACTCATCTTCAGAGATAACGTGTATTTCATCATCGAGAATGAAAAGGAAGGTGATTACGGTATCAATATCAAGCACGGAGGAAGGTTCGAGATCGACAGTCCTCTGCGGACGACGACCATCAAGACCTATGATGATAACCTCTTGAAAACATACTTCTTCCACAATCACGGCAACGTTCACTTCACAGGTGCAACCGTGATGCGTACCTTCGGCCCTGACGACACAACCCTCCCCGGCGGCATCCAGAACTTCGCCGGCAGTACGTGCGTGCTGAACAACACCAGCGTCCTGGAGGCCGACACCCACAGCGTGTATGTAGTGGAAAATTCCGATGTTCGTATCATGGGTGCCGGTACTGTCATCGGGCGTGACCTGGATGGGCAGGAGGATAACACCAATATCGCAAAAGGCCATGGGGTTTTCGTCGATGGGGCAGTGCCGAACATACGTGATGTTTCGGTGAAGTACAATCAGAGGGATGGGATACATGTGAGTGACTCACAGCCCGGGCCGATACCAGCGGCCAACTTACATTATTATGCATCGGGCGACTACGACCGTCAGCTTACAGATGATGGAAGAACATCCACTCAACCGCTGATCGTAGCAGGTAACAATAATCTGTACATGGTGTACCTCGACGAGGATGCACAACATATCAACTTCATGAGGTCGGAAGACAAAGGTATATCATGGAGCGAGCCGACGATAGTTCCCGGGAGTGCCATCGAAGAGGGGCATATTGGAAATATCGATCTTGCCGCCGACGGTGACAACTTGGCCGTTGCGTGGGAAGTGTGGACCGAATGGTTCCCGGGTGAACCGGAACTAACTCCCGAGCTTCATGTTCAATACAGTTCGGACAGCGGCGATTCGTGGGTCGATGAAACATATGTACTGGATTATTCCTGCTACCCCTCAATTGAAGTTATATCGGGCGATGTTTACCTTGCATACCTTTATCGTCCACATCCTCCGCTACCTATAGCAGGATCCGTAAGGCTAAGGTGGACAGTCGATGGCTGGGCTCTGTACGAACACGATTTTGAGATAGAATACGGTATACCTGAGATCGCAGTCGTCGGCGATACCGTACACGCTGTAATCGCAAGCGAGGGATATATGTACTACGCACGAAGTGACAACAACGGTCATACATGGACGGATTTAGAAGTTATCTCGGAATATACCGATGAGATGCCCTACGGCTATATCGCTATGGAAGCGACCGAAGACCGCGTGTATCTCGTATGGAGCATGAATGGTGATCATAACGGTATAGCTTTACCCCATAAGGTTTACGGGATGTATGCCGCATACGAAGATGGCGAGTGGGTAGAAATCTTTTTTACGTTCCTATTCCATAGAGTAAACGGAGGCACATAATTGCCTAAAATGCCGATCACGAGGGTGCGGCGTGCACAAAAAGGGAAGCAGGAGAGGAATTTTAGATTGAGGTCTGTTTCCATCGTCGTCGCTTTTTTAATGATGGTTGCGATTATACTGGGCGGCGTGACGTTTTCCAATATGAATTACAGTTCAACCGCATACGATTACACGACGAGAAGCCCGGATGGGTGGAGCGAGGACGTGAGGATAACTGTCAATCAAGATGCACCGGATAGGGAACCAGCGATAGCTGCGAGTGGTGAAAACATTCATATCGTTTGGACAGGCATGGAGTATGCTGGCGCTAGACAAAAGATAATGTACACCAAGTCTAATAACCATGGTGAAACATGGAGTGAATTTCAACAGTTGAGTTTCGATGGTATGAATTCAAAAAGGTCATCCATTGCAGTAGTAAGCGATAACATCCATGTGGTATGGGACGATACGGGCGGTATTGCAGCCTATGAAATAAGATACACACGTTCAACTGATGGTGGCATCACTTGGAGCGAACCTATGTTTATCTCATCGAACGATGGGCATAACTCGCAGGCACCGAAGATAGCCGTTAGCGAAGATGGGTTGGACGTACATGTGGTTTGGGTGGATAGAAGACATGGGAGCGAATCATCACCGCCGAACACCGAGCTGTACTACAACCGCAGTCTTGATGGAGGGATCACGTGGGAGGGAGAGGTGCGGATCACCGAAGCACCGTATGCCTCTGCGGGTCCCAACATTGCCGTGAAAGGTTCTAACGTACATTTAGTATGGTCAGATGAACGTGCTGGGAAGTTCGATATATATTACAGGCGCTCACTGAACAGCGGGGCTACATGGCAGAACGAGGTAGTACTTGCGGACGGAAGTAATTGGGAGGTTGGGCCTGATGTAGCTGTATGGGATGGGAACGTGCATGTTGTTTGGGTAGAAACTAACAGCGAAGACATAATCTTACACCGCAATTCTACTGGTAGCGGAGATTGGAGCGACGCACAGGTACTTACCAGCTCATCCATCCGTGCAGTGCGCCCTCGGATAGTTGCGATAGAAGATGAAGTACACATGG
>CAZAMQ010000003.1:0-60677 GCA_964486225.1 uncultured Thermoplasmata archaeon
GTGTCCGACATCAAGATAGGCATTAATAAATTATATTATTTATCTGATTGATTATAGCTTCACTCCTTTCCCCCTCGGCGTTTCTAATATTAGCGAACGAATTGAGGTAATTTGGAAACTAGGAACCGCATCCCCTCAACCATGAATAATAAAAAACTCATATAATCCAAGATATTCGCGTTCCACACATTTCTGAGAAGGTAGAGGCTGGCACCGAGAAAACCCTTTTCTCTTGTAAAACGTCTTCCAAACTTTACCTGTGAGTTTATAAGATATCTTCGAGGATGACATTTGAGCAGAGATCGTATCAACAGTTTTCTGATCTCGTCCAGTTCAAAATTCGGATGGTTCCATACAAGGTGCATTGTGTCGTATTTACTCCAATTCCTTTCGAATATACCATACTCATTCTCGATAATATTCCATAAAGGAGTTTGTGGTAATGGTGTAAGTGTCTGGTTCTGTGTATGATCCAGTTTCAGATTGCACAATATATTCACATCTTCCGTCACACTCTGACGCGTATCGCCTTTATAACCGATGATAAAAAACCAAGAAGGGAGAGATGGTCATGAATCTCCTCAATATATTCGATAGTATCCGGGATATTCAGAGTGATTTTGTTATAAGATGCTAAGGTCTTTTGTGAAAAGCTTTTTATTCCGATGAAAGCACCCAGCATATTCATTTCATACCATTCCTCCCAATTTTTAGACAATTTATTCACGGTGGTCGTACAGAACTAGTAGATATCGTTATCCTGTAGCAACTCGATGACCTTTTTCGTATGCTTCGGGGAGAGCGAGAAGTTCTCATCGTATATTATTACCTCCCGTATCCCCATGGTTCGGTAGACATTTATCACTTCTTTTATACTCTCCAAAGAAATCTTTTGTGGTGTCAAAAAAAAGATGGTGTTTGGCAGAAATTACAACCCATCGTGCATCCTCAGGTGGTGCACAGTATACCTGCAGGATTTACCTTTAATCCAAAGATGTTTGAAAGTACCAAACAAGAGGAGGGTGTCTTATCCTTTCTATTTTCATTCCGAGTTTTGCTGCAATTCTCTCATCAGAATAACCGACCATGAGTTCGTCAAAATGGCTTTGTATCTCTTGGGTCAACGCACCGTAATTCCCATCCCATATTTCAACATCTTCACACGTCCTCCTAGCGATCTTTATCATATCGATTATATCTCTGATCTCGTTTACATAGAGAGAGTAGCCGACTATATTATAGCCCTTTTTCAATGCATTCGTATATTCACTATGTATCGAATATTCCAGTATATATATCTCAGGCATATTATATTTGAGAAAACGAAGGCCGAAGGAATTGATACGTGGAAAGGAATATGTAAATAACTTACACTGTGTGTCCCTTTTGATATTATCCCAATACCCTTTACTGTCCATAGACCTTGTCGTCAGTAACACCCTTTTTGACCTGCATAATCCTTCTATAGTAAAATAGTAAAGAATCGGGTGTTTATTTACCTTTATCCTTGTAACGGAATGTATCCGACCAACAGTGCAAGTTTACTGCATACCTCAGTCTGCCATAGATATCATAACCCAAAGGCTTTAAGGGGGTTAGATTATTCCAACTTAACATGTTCAATTTAATAGGTGACAGACCATGGGCGAGACACATAAGAGCAAAATAGTATTGTTGGGCGACGGAGCAGTGGGTAAGACATCATTGGTAAAAAGATATGTTGACCAAACCTTTTCTGATTCGTACATTGCCACTATCGGAGCCAACTTCAAGAAAAAGATAATAGATTATGATGAGATAGGGATCAAATTGAATATGCTCATCGGAGATCTGATCGGGCAGCAGGGTTTCCAGCAGACTCAGAAAGCAAATATGAGGGGGGCCAAAGGCGCACTAATACTATGTGACCTCACAAGACCCGAGACCCGCGAATCCATAGAAACCTACTGGATACCACTGCTCAAAGAAGTGTTGGGCGACGCACCACCCATGATATTTTTGGCCAACAAATGCGACCTGGTAGATATGGAGGATGAGGGACTAAAATCTTATCGGTCCGACCTTCTTTCACTAAGCGAAAAATACGGCACAAAATTCTTCTTCACCAGTGCGAAAACAGGCGACAATGTGGAAGAGTCCTTTTTTGACCTCGGCCTACTGTCCCTAGACCAGGAGCCAGCTCACTACCACTGCGATGAACTCTACCATGCAAAAGAAGGCCTATCCCCTGTAGATGTACTCGATCTTTTCAAAGCACAGATGTATCTTGAATTAGGGGGCGAAGAGTTCGTCAACCCCATCCTACAAGAACAGCTACCAAGGGTAGGTATAGATATAAATAAAGAACCGACCGTAACACAGCTTGAAGAATTAGCCGAGAGGATCAAGGAGGTTGAACTGGATTTTCTTGGTGAAAAGGGTGCCAACAGATACTATTTCAAACGAAAAGGCATACTAGCCAAATTGAAAAGATAAGCCCAGGATAGGTGTGATTTTATGAAAGGACTGTTCATAGGTAGATTTCAACCCTTCCATCTGGGCCATCTATCCGTGGTAGAAAGGATGGTAGAGGAATGTGAGACCATAATTATCGGCGTCGGCAGCGCAGAAAAAATGAGGGAAGAAAATAATCCGCTTTCGGGAGGAGAGAGAATAGAGATGATCAAAAGAGTACTTGACGGACAAGGATATGAATCCTACGAGATATATCCCATCCCCGATTTAAACTGCTATCCTAAATGGCCGTATTATGTTAAGACCATCCTTCCTAACTTTGACATCGTGTACGGTAACTCTGGAATAGTTACCGGACTTTTCAAGGAGATAGGAATCGAAATAAGACATATACAGATGATCAACAGGGATGATTGGAAGGGAAGAGAGGTGCGGCGAATGATGAAAGAAGATACGAAATGGAAAGATCTAGTTCCCCCTGAAGTCGTTGAATTTATGAAGGATATTAAGATCGAAGAAAGATTAGGGCCTATGATCGAGATGAAATCCGATACAGAAAGAGAACTGGCACATCTTTTGACCAAAAAAGGTATGACGATATCCACTGCAGAATCATGTACCGGGGGGATGATTGCAAATCGATTGACCGATGTACCCGGATCTTCGGCCTACTTTGAGAGGGGCGTTATGACATACAGTAATCGATCAAAAATAGATTTGTTAGGGGTTGATGAGACCGTGATCAAAGATAAGGGTGCAGTAAGCCCAGAGGTGGTCATGAGTATGGCAAAAGGCATACGGAAGGATGCAAAAACTGACATAGGCCTTGCCGTAACAGGTATAGCCGGTCCCAGTGGTGGCAGTGAACATAAACCCGTTGGTACGGTATATATCGGAATGTCCATAGAAATGGATACTAGATACAAACACCTACAGCTGTCAGGAAATAGGGAGGAAATAAAAGAACAAGTATCGGAAGAAGCGTTAAGATGGTTGATCTTTCTTCTAAAAGAGCAGACTAACTCCCCGTAAATCTCTTATTTATATCTTCTAATTTATGAAATAATTCCGTCGAGTTGAAATTGCGCTCTGTTATTATCGCAACAAATTCTTTTTTACCTATTGTGGCGATGATTATCTTGCCCCTCTGTGAATAAATAACGATAATATTAGATGGTCCCATCCCTAGATCTGTGTTCACGGTCTGGGCGGCACCTAAAATCGTTGCCATCATTAAGGCAAATGTCTCATCACTAACGTTAGATTTTAGGTCCGATGTCAATATATCACCATTTTTACTTATAATCGCAGTCCCCAATACCCCTTCTTCTTTTAAGTAGTCCAAAATTTTTTCCATGTTTTCTGCTGTAGCTATCATCAAATTCAGAATCCTCTCCTTTCTATATTGAACTCACAATGATCATCACCGATGCTTTCACATCTAACCTCTGTCACATCCACTACATTTCTCTCAGTTTTTTCGTAAACAGATGCGATTATCCCTCTTAACCTATGACATGTGGGCGCTGCAGATTCTTCGTCCACTTCGATGCTTCCTTTTACTGTTGCCTTATCTTCTTCAAAAATTATCTCCTCGACCCAACCCCTCGCTTGTATGAGTTTTGCGGCCTTTTCCAATATATCGCTATTTTTGTATACCATCCCAAGGATGCTATCTCCGATGACTCTCCCCTCTCGATAGAACAGTCCCTCATATGCGGTGGCCATTACACCCTGGTAGAAGGTCGCTATTTGCTTCAGTTCCTTATCGGAGAGTTTAACAAACTTCATTTTATTCAACTCGTATTTTTTTATTTGTAGCATTCAGGACACAGTAATTGTCCGTCGTTCATAGATAACCTATCCGAATATGTGGCACAACTTTCACAATAACCCGATATCTCTCTTCGAACAGGTTCTTCGTATTCGTCTATGCTGCCGGGATATTGGATCCTCGCGTATTCCCTGGTGATATCTAATAATGCAGGCGATAGTTCGATGATATCATTCTCGGTCAACATCCCTATCAGATTACCCTCCTTTGTAACAGGTAGGTGCCTCACACCTAATTCCGCCATGACTCCGGCTGCATGACTTAAATCTTTGTTTCCCTCAATAGAGTGTACTGGGGAAGACATTATTTCTTCTACTTTAATAATATCCGGTTCCAAACCTTCTGCAACGACCTTGAACACTATATCCATCTCCGTAATTATGCCCTCCAATGCCCCATCGTCCGAAAGAACTAAAAGACTGCCTACATCGGCCTCCTTCATTAGTTTAGCGGCCTTCTCTACACACCGGCCTTTCTTTATTATGATGGGATTTACACTCATCACATCTTGTATCCGTACATCCGGGTTTTCGAATGTTTCCATGAGCAATCTTGTATAGGAATTATAAAGTTCCTATTAAACCTTTCGTATAAAAATCGGGGTGTTTACCATTAAAAACGTGAATTACATTTATATCTCACCCATCGATATCCCTTAGATCATCATGCTCTTCGAATTAGTAGCGGTCCTCACCTTCAGTGGCGAGTTGAACAAGGCAGAGGAACATATACGGAAAACGATCAACGAGGCGAACCTTGACCTGCTTAAACGAGGTGTTCCAAGAGGTATAGATGGCGGAGCTACCGTCACCAAACACGATATCGATGGCGATATGCTTAAAGTCAATGTAATATCCGATCGGTATGTTCGTGCCCACGACGCCATCCTCAGACTCAGAAAGAAGTTTAGCGAGGATATGGGAAAGAGGTTTAAGATGGGTGTTAGGGAAGTCAAAATAATTAAATACACCATAAGATTCGATTTGGACCGTGAACCGAGGGAACGGATAAAGGTTCCTTATGTGGAAGATATCCAAATAGAAGGAAAAAAATGTACCATCCTTTTGAAAGACCTTACAGAGGAACAATTATCTAAAAATTTCGTGGACCGTATAATCAAAAGAATAGAAGAGAAGATCGATGCACAGCATTACCAGGGTAAAGAAGAGTTATGGAATCTCATCTGGAGTTCTGGTAAAAAGGATATATTATGGAACAGCGATCCTACAGAAGAGATGGTGAAGAAGGGATGGATAAAACAGGGGCCTACCAAAGGAAAGTGGTTTTACAGACCGCAAGCGGCTAGAATTCTCCGTTGCATGGAGGAGATAGCGTTTAAAGATGTCCTTGAACCCATGGGATTTCAAGAAGTCATAGAGTCATTCATGGTCCCCTTTGATGTCTGGCAGGAAACTGGTCATATGGAAGGCATACCTAACGAGGTATATTATGTATGCGAACCCATCACCAGGGATCCACATGAATGGGAAGAGTTTATAGATCATATCAAAATATCGAAAGAGGTGCCTCTGCAAAAACTGAGAAAACTGGTGACCCCACCAAAATTCGGTATTTGTTACGCACAGTGCCCACTCGTATACTGGTCTTTGAGGAACCAAACTATAGCGGAAGAAAGTCTTCCCTTGCTCATTTATGATAGAAGTGTTCCCAGTGCCAGGTATGAATCCGGAGGGCGTCACGGAATCGAGAGAGTCGATGAATTTCATCGTATCGAGCCAGTTTATATCGGTACTAAAGAGCAGTTAGTTGAATTGAAGGAAAGGTTTATCGAGAGATATACATACGTTTTTGAAAATATACTGGAACTGGAGTGGCGTATGGCAAATGTGGCACCATTTTATCTGCAGCAGGCGGGAAACGACAGTGAGGACGATGATGAAGTGTTAGGAACCGTAGACTTCGAAGCGTATATGCCTTATAGAGGTAGTAGAGAGGATAGTGAATGGTTAGAATTCCAAAATCTCAGCTTGTTCAAAAAATATACCAAAGCATTCAACATCAAATCACAGACAGAAGAACTTTATTCGGGTTGTAGTGGCATAGGCCTGGAAAGATGGGCAGCAGCCTTCCTCGCACAAAAGGGTATCCAGCCCGATAAATGGCCTGAGGGGTTCCAAGAAAGATGTGGAGATTTACCGAAAGGCTTAAATCTTCTATGAGTTAACCAAAAAGTTGTTATATTGTAATCAGATAACATCATCTCACTCCTACCAGAGGAATAACGATGGCTAAGAAAAGAACGAGGCGAACAACAAGGCGCGTAAAGGATAAATGGAAATCGAAACGATGGTACCGAATTGTATCACCTGATATGTTTGATGGTAGAGTTGTCGGCGAATCGCCCGCATCTGACCCGGAGGCACTATTGGGGAGGGTTTGCGACGTAAACCTTCAAGACCTAGTGGGAGATTTTTCGAAGATCCATATCAAGGTAAGATTAAAGGTAAATGGGGTCAGAGGCGGAGAATGTATTTCACGATTTATCGGTCACGACATGACCAGCGATTATATCAGACGACTTACTCGTAGGAGACGTTCTAAAATTGATTCGGTATATGATGTTATCACCAAAGAAGGGTACAAAGTAAGAATAAAGGTACTCTCCATAACTGACAAAAGAATCAACACGTCTATCAAAGGGTCCCTTCGAAATCGTCAAGAAGAGATCATTAAAAAAGAGTCTGAGAATTCAACCCTCTCACACCTTGTACAGAAAATGCTTTTCGGAAAACTGGCAACCAACATCAAAAAAGGATCTAAGGTTATTTATCCACTCAAGAGGGTGGAGATAAGGAAAAGCGAGGTTTTGTCTATCCCTCTGGAAGAAGAGGTCCTGGAAAAGATAGTCACCGACAAAGAGTTAAGGGAAGAAAAGGAAGAAGAGGAAGAAAAGAAGGAAGAAGAAGTTGAGAAACCGAAAGAAAAGGCGAAGTCAAAAAAGGCGGTTGTTAAAGATTTTCAGGGGATTGAAGGCGTGGGACCTACCATGGCTGAAAAGTTGTACGATGGTGGTTTTAGATCTCTTGAACAATTGAGGGCTGCATCCCGGGATGACCTAATCAAGATAGATGGTGTCGGACCATCGTTCTCTAAGAAAATTTTCAACGCACTTCATCCTGATGAATAGTTAATATATCAAGCGATGACTCTTAATAACACATAAAACCCTTTTTTATCGGGGTAGCTCAGCCTGGTAGAGCGTAGGAATGCGCTTCGCTTTTCCTGTTACTACCAGACTTTGCCATTGGTAGACACGTTCGCATCTTATGTCGGGGTGGCTCAGCCTGGTAGAGCGCCGGACTCATAGGGACCCTATATGGGTATTTGAGGCGCGAAAAACCTACCCTGGATCCTGAGCGATCCGGAGGCCGCGGGTTCAAACCCCGCCCCCGACATTTTTCTTTTAGTACGGAAGACCATAATTATGTCGGGCTCAAACAAAACTCTTTATGGATACTGTTCTAGAATACGAATCCAGTATCACGACCTTTGCTGGATCCGGTTTAATGCCCCTCATCTTTTGATAATTCGTTTGTTCCTGCCATGTTGACGAATTTATCAACATAACTCCGTGGTGCTCATCCACCTGGGTTCGGTGTATATGCCCTGTAACAAATACATCTGGTATTTCGTTTATGATAAGATGGTCTTGTTTCTCCGGGGCTATGGGCGTATTCTTTCCATAAACAGGAACTAGATGTCTCCTTTCTAACATCTCTCTCATGGCGGACGTAGGTGAGTTTGTAGTCACATGTGTCAGCATATCTGACAGGTCGGTGATACTCGATCCGTGATACATCAGTAATTTGAGGCCACAAAGGTTCATAAAAGTAGGGTTACCGTAAAACCTGACGTTTGATGGAAACATATCTATGATCTCTTCAGGTAGAGATGGCTGCGGTTCAGGATTCCTTACCATATCGTGGTTCCCGGGTATGCATATAATCGTTATCCTATCGGGTATCTGTTCTAAAAGCCTTGCAACTTCGCTGTACTGTTCATAGATATCGCGTATATCGAGGTCATCTCTTTGATTTGGATAGATACCTATACCATCTATCAGGTCACCTGGAACTACCAGATACTTAATTTCGCGGGCAATTTCGTCTTCAGAATTAATCCAATATATGAATCGTTTCCAACTATCTTTCATGAAAGATGTGCTTCCAACATGAATGTCTCCGGTGAAAGCGATCTTGCCGCGAAATTCGTTTTTACCATTGTTTCGGATCTTAGGTATACTTGGTCTTATGATATCATCGATAAAGAAGGTGGCTCCATAACCGCTTTTTTTGCGGCCGATTTCTCCGATAGCGATGAGAACTTCGTCTTCGAGAATATCTTTAGTAAAAGCGGGGCTATCCGGGTTTATGAACCCTTTGATCTTTCCGCTTTCATCCTCAAGAGAGAGTATTTTATACCCGCCCCTTATTTCCGCTATATCGCCCATCATCGCTATGACCTTTGCTTTTCCTGCTCGTTTTTTAACCCTTGCGATATCCATACAGCCAACGGCCTCTCTTCTTTTAGAAAGAATAGCTTTTAATCGTTTGTAACGGTCTGTAAAATATGTAATAAAATCGTTTAGTTCACCGGTACAGGTAGAATTTCCGGTTATATCATACATTACAGTTATCATTTCATCTGGAGGTAGTTCATCAGGATTAAATCCGTTGGTATCAGGCTTTGGTTTTTTCACTATATTGTATGATTCGAGCCATTCTACACTCACTGGAAATGGTAGTCTTTCGCATGAGCATACTGCCTCTTCCACCACGTCCTTAGGGTTTTCACACTGGTTCAAATATTTCCACGCACCGGGAGATAACACAGTATTGTGTTCCGCAAATATTTTAAGGATATCTTCGTGCATCCCAATCTTGTAAGTGTAATAGAGGTATAACTATTAAGCTTTTTTTACTTTTGGAACCTTGAATGAAAATGTGAATATCATGTGAGTAATGTGAGTATTTACTAAGATTAAGGCGAAATATTTAATACTGTCGTACCATTTAACTTATCAACAAAAACGGTGAATAACTATGGCAGATAAAGAAGATTCCCTTCAACGGATGCTTGGACTGATGGCAGTGGTCATGTTGGTGTTTGGTATGTTTACGCCAATAATCGCTACTAGTGGAAACACATACGTAATACCTTTTGAAGATGATATCACTTCAGAAGACGATTGGATAATCGACGGTGTTATCGAATACGTCAACGTTTCCGAATCGTTTGTAGACAGAAATGTGATCATACGAAATGGTGGTAGACTATATCTGAATAACGCAACATTTACATTGATGATAGACGGATTTAATCCATGGAGGATCACCGTGGAAACAGGAGGTCGGTTGATACTATGGAACAGCACAATTGAGACTCACCTAACTAATAAGACAGTTTTAAGACCGTTCTTGAAGACAAATATCACCGCTCGTTCAGGCTCAACAATAATGTTGAGAGAGAACTCAGCCTTCGCCTTCCCCGGATGGGTCTATATAGACGATTCCGAATTGATCTTGAAGAACTCGGAATTCAGGAGCGTCCCTCCAGAACACATTCCGGATAATTTGCCCGTCAACGATAACGACGATTGCCCTATGTTGATGGCTGTCAACGATTCTTTGGTTCTACTGGAGGATTCCAAGATATCCGATTATTACATTAACAATGATATAAGATACGAAGAATGGGTTCCTTCGGAGAAAGGACCAAACGATACCACGGTGGGCCAATCTATTGTGAGTCTTTATGCAAACGACAACGACTTCTATGAAATAGAACCCGGTCAAACGATGGAGATCACCCAATGGTTTGCCCAACCGACCATAAATCAAGCAATCGACCATATCAATCCTAGGAACAGGTTAAAGAATCTTCATGTCGAGATATATTACGTAACCGACGAAGGGTACGATGGAGCGGATATAGTAGAATATTCCAACTCTACGGTTACAAAGCAGGCGATGTCCATTATGGATACGGAGGGTTCGAAAGAATATGATTTCTACGGTATATGGGAAGTGGATCTCAGTTCATTTTACAGAGATGCCGATAACTTCTTCAAAGACATGCAATTGACTCTCAGTAATACAGGTACGGCGAGCAACATCTCCGTAGACAAGATAAACCTTGTATCTGCCTACGACAACTCCATCATCATCGAGGGTTCGGAATTTATAGTCATTAACAGCGAAATTGATATCGACTATCGAAGGAGTCAACCCAGCCTTAACCCAGGCGTGCAAACAAATCAAAACACCTACATGATGGATTACAATACGGAACACCGTGTGATAAAACTCTTAAACTCTGATCTGAAGGCTTATGGGTTATACCCGATGGGGGCGGAAACAGAACATACGCCCACACCGGATGGTGATCCCCCGATAATCGGTGATGAAGCATCACATAATCGCACATGGATATACAGATGGGTTACTGTAAAACCAATGGATAGTAGCGGAGCACCTTTAGCGAATGCAGAGGTAACCGCAGAGTTACAGACTAAATACAAGGATGAACTAGGCTCGAATCTTTACAATATGGTGATGGAGAATATAGATCCTTTCAATAATCTCGAAGCATGGGATTACTTGAATAGAAGCGATATAGGTTATTTTGATCCGGATGAAGGACATTATGTTACCAGCACCCAAGGCAATGTCAACTTATTCCTAATCAGTGATAGGTTAAATCATCCGAAAGATTGGCCCAATAGTCTTTTCATAGGTGATTATTATATAAATGTGACGGATAGTGATCTCGGATTTATCTCCAAAGACATCAGCCTACCTCCATTCCCACTCCTGAACTATACTAATAGTAACATCCAAATGGATATAATGTACGAAGATCAGATCCCCCTACCGGATCTTGCCATCACCGAGGACGATATATCTTTCATCGTAGATGATGAAGAAGTTGATTCTGTCAGAAACAACACAGATGTAGAGATATTAGTTGAGGTGCATAACGAAGGGGACCTTGTTGCTGAAGACGTCCCGGTTAATTTCTATATCTATGATTACGAAGAAGGAGTCTTTGATTTAATTGGACAGGACATTATAGATGTAGCCCCGGGAGGCAGCACAACGACCAGTATAATCTGGACTTCATATTTACATCCCTTTGGTGGAGAAGGATTCCCTATCAGAATCCATGTCAATCCTGATCAAGATCCGATAGAACATGATTACGACAACAACGTGGCAGAGAGATTCATATATGTGACCGAATTCCCAGACCTTATACCTGTGGATTTCAACATCGGCGAATCCGAGATATACGCCGGTGAAGACCTGACCATTGAAACAAAGGTTCAAAATATCGGTTTATGGGAATCTCAACCCACGGTATTGACCTTCTATGTTGACCATGGTACCGAAAACGAGATGATAATCGACACTCTAAACGTACCAGGGTTGACCAGTGGACAGACGAGTGGGGAGATTCAAACGTTTTGGACCGCAGAACTCGTGGAATCCCCGTTGAATGAAACAAGGACTATCACTGTAAGAGTGAACTACCCGATGGAGGAAGAAAACGAGGAAGATACCAGTAACAACTGGGGTAACCGAACAGTAGAGGTGATGAACCCTGCGGACCTGTCGGTATCTCCGGATGATATTAGTTTCTCGGAAGTACTTCCACAAATTGGTCAAGATGTAGACATAACCGCCCGGGTTTGGAACTACGGAGGCGAGGAGGTGTCAACCATCGTTAGGTTCCTCAACCATACTGATTATGTGATCGAAGATGTAAACATTACCATACGATCTCAAGAATATATCGATGTAACTATCACCTGGACCCCGACCATAAGAGGCTATCGTGAGGTAACGGTCCATGTAGACCCCCATGAAGAGGAACATGAACTGGATCGAAGTAACAACATAGCAACCGTTCAACAACCTATCTTCAGTGAAGACTACCAATATGATCTTATTGTCAATAATGCAAACACACCAGTTACAAGAGGTACATTCATATGCTCGGGCTTTGTTGTGGTCATGGAAAGCGGAAGGCTGTCAATCCAGGGCGATTCCACTAAAGCGAATTTCCAGATATCCCAGGATAGAAACTATCAATTCGGCATGATAATAATGAACCACGGAAGACTTGAAATCAACAGAGCACTCTTACATTCAGGACACTACTCATCGATAGATGTAAACGATCAAGGTGAGTTACATATAACAGACGACAGCATAGTTTATAATATGATGGAGATACATACATCAGGCGATTCTATACTCACGGTACAAGATAGCAATGTTGAAGGTAACCTGACGATAGAAGGTGATGAATTCAACACTTACAACTCAGCCTTTACTTCGAGTAACATCTTCGTGCGACCGAACAACATAATCGGTGTGAATACCACATTCCTAGGTAACCTTGATGATCTTCACGATACCACAGGAAGATTCACCGCAGTTATCACCCCACATATTCAGATGACGGGAACCTCTGAAATAGAGATATACCGTTGGTGGAAAGTAACTACAGTAAGCTATGGAAACATACCCATAAGTGGTAGCGAGATAAGTATACTGGGTCTCATCGATGGTTATACAGATTCAGGCCTTACAAACGAAGATGGATACGTCTTATTACATGCTCGCACAGACATATTAACACCGACAGGGAAATACTTCGTTGGTAATTATGAGATAGGGGCTACGTATAGTGAGAAGGGGCAGACCTTTGAAGTAGAGCCTTTTCCAACATCGCTACCATCATATCCATCAAGCCAACATGAGATATCAACAACCCTCACATTCGATGACCTGATGCTTCCTGACCTAGATATAACTGATGAAGGTATCAGTACTGATGTATCAATCGTAACTGCAGGAGAACCAGTATGGATATCCGCAGCAGTAAGTAACATCGGATACCAAGATGCCCATAACGTTACCGTAGAGTTTTACCTTTTAACCGGAGAAGATGAGTACGAGTTGATAGGAACTGACAACCTCACGACCATTCGGGCGGACCGAAATCGCACAGCAACGATTATGTGGACTTCCAGCATGACTTACTTTGATCTAAGGACCGAAGAAAGGGCTATACATGTATGGGTCAACCCGGATGTTGATCCTCTGTCCGACGCAAACACTGCCAATAATCAAGCTTCAACCAGTATAAACGTCAGAGCACCGCCGAATCTGCAGTTCACCGTTCCGGAAATAAGTATAGAAGTCGATGGTAATCCCATAGAAAATAATACCGTTACGGAAAGAGATGATTTATACATTACTACGCGCGCGGTGAACGACGGAGGAACAGATATCACTAACGCCAGTATAGAGATCACTTATTCCGGTGGTCTGATAGCAAGTTATGTGGTAGATATGCCAGTTGACGAAGTAATCAACATTACAGAGATGTGGGAAATCGACGTAAACGGTGAAGAAAACATCACCATTTGGTTGAACTCCTCTTTGGAAAACCCAACATATTCTACATCTATTTCCCGAGATATAACGGCTGAACCCATGATTATGCGTTTCAGAGACCTCTCTATACCCCGCACTGACCAAGATATGGGTGAAAATATATGGGTAGAGGGAATACTAGAGAGAGATGATGGCAAACCTCTTCACAATATAGATGTTCATATATACCTCAGAGATGAGAACAATGATACCATAACCAGTACGATATCAACTACTGACGTAGATGGTCACTTCGGTGGAACACTCATCACACCCGAAAGGACTGGAGAGTTCACCGTATGGATAATTCCGGACCATCCCAATGGAGAGTATAATCGGATAGGATCCTTCGATGTGATCGGAGAAGATGTTTCTGTCATACCATGGTGGATATTGCTAATAGTGGCTGTAGCTGCTGTTGGAAGCGTTGGAGGTGTTATCCTCTTCCTCAAGTATAAAGGTGAAGGCGAATGGGTTGAATGCGGCGCATGCGGCGCAACCATCCCAGCAGATTCCAACGAATGTCCAAAATGTGGTACTGTATTCGAGATGGATACTGTAAAGTGCAGTGAATGCGGTGAATGGATACCGGAAGATTCTATCAACTGCCCCACCTGCGGAGCCGAGTTCATAACCACAGGGAAGGCCATAGAAGAATACAAAGAAACCATGGAAAGACAATACGATAAATACGTTAAAAAACATCGAGCAAAGGCGAGAAAAGTACTAGGTAAAAAATTCACCGAAGAGGAATTCATGAGATGGTGGAAGACCCAACCGGGATACATGACCTTTGATGAGTGGTTAGAACAAGAGGAAGAAAGACGCCGCAGAGGCGGTATCGAGTGCCCTGAATGCGGGTCAATAAATCCTATGGATGAAGCCATTTGTCAAAAATGTGGTTCAAGTCTCATACAGGTAGATAAATCGATAAAAAGAGAGAGTTCTACAAGAAGGCGAAAAGTCAAATCAGAGGACGAAGATCTGGAAGATCTGGACCTAGACCTAGATATCGAAGATGAATCGGAAGGCGAAGGCCCGCCGACCGAAGGTGCAGTTAAAAAGGTGAAGAAAAGACCTAAGAAGGTAACAAAGAAGGTTAAAAAAGTGAAGAAGTGATGGGAAAAAGAGGATAGCTCGAAGCTATCCTCTCCTTCTGCTTCCTTTTAAATACCTGATATGGTACAATATTAGGCGAGGCTATATAGAATGATACTTATCTCACCTTTGACAGTACCCTCCTATTTATCACTTAAAATCGATCGACAAATTCGGTTTTTTAGACAAAATATCTACATTAAATTTGACCGTTGGATCAAACCACTCCATTTTTACACAACTGTCGAACTACACCTTCGGATGAAATGGCAAAGGTGGGTATGTAAAGCTCTTAAGTTTATTACTTTAGATCCTCCGTTGGAGACATATATTGTTGGTAAGGTACTTACACCATCGCTCGATCGTTGAAGCTTGAGATACTGCTAGATTCATGTAATAATAGTACCTCTGGAGCTGGTGTCATGAAACTCTTGTTTTTATCCCAAGTTTGACACTTAGCTCACGCTAATTTATGAGGAAAACGAAATGCTATAAACAGCTTTTCGTTCTCTTCAACCAGTAAAAGACACAAATTAAATAGAAAATTTTTGCCTTTTACTATTATCGTGAAAATGGATTTGACAGAAGTCTTTCCACCAGGAAATATTTCCTAGAGTCAACAGAAACTATCGTTTAGCTGTTGATTTTGGGTAAATATCAGATGCTTCTGTACGGTTACTACCGTTCCTATCGGAAAAGATATATTGTTGTTCGGTTTTATAACGATTCATAAGGTATTTGGCGAATACTTTGTGATGAGTTATTCGGAGAAAAAGAAGTCATTCTTTTTTCTTTGTAATGCATCTTGCTCTTAGAGATGTTAGTATGGGTTTGCATTAAACAAACTGAACTAAGAGCACCTTTTATCTCTTACTGTCAAACTTGGGTTTCATCGGTCAACCCAAGGACCTCAAAGAGAATTTCTTAATGGTTAGAAAGGAGATGTTAATTTCAGGTAGATAACTTCATGTTGACCTTGGCATGAGTGTAACGTATCTCACTAACGTTATCCAAAGTGATGGTTATTTTATAAAGAGACTCACCACCACCTGGGTCTACTACATCGATATCACTGTCCTCCACATCGGTTTCATTTTCAAACCAGTTTACCCATGCATCCGGTTGTCTTGTAGATAAAGAAAGAGTTACATCACTGACCTCTCCTCTAACGGTTCTTCTGCTTGAGCTCCATAATTCGGTTGTCACACCTACCGAACCCGTTCCGTCGACGTTTTCTTCAGCACCGATAATATCAACCATGGTGAGTCGTATAGCAAAATCATTACCATGCTTTTCTATCCCAATAGGTGGTGGTGCTCTCACTACCGCACGGTCCCGTTGTTCTAAAAGTATAGCACCGTGTTCGTAGATGACCGTTTGTTGCTCAAAATACCGATTCAATACTTCCAAGGACACACTTCCTGTTGAATGGAATCTTCTAGTAACGGTATCGCCATCAACCGTTTCATTGAAGACCAACACCATTCCGTCTATTTCCTGCATCATGCGAAATACGCCGGGAGTCTTACTTGCGAACATAGGTACACCTTCTGATCCGAGTCTCACATATGAGTATAATGGATAATCTGTGATATCGTTCATGATGAGATTATCAATACTACCCTTCATCTGAGAGAACTGCATCATCGCTTCATCCATGTGATAGGCTTCCTTGTCTTCCATCCAAACAGGAACGTACTGCTGGGTAATTAAAGAAAGTAAACTCAGGAAAACCAGCAATGCCATGATGGTCCCCACGGTGGCAGCAACACCTTCCTGATCCGATTTATTCAACTTTCTCCTTTTTATGAAGTTTTTATCCTTAATATTTCTATCCTTCATGTTTACGACCTCACATTTCTAGTTCTTCTTTAACCATATCCATCACAGATTTTTTATCCCTGTAATAGGCAGCTGTTATCTGCGTGAAATCTTTGTAATTGATGATACCTTTTTGATTCATGTACTCCAACACCATCTTTCGTCGTTTTACTTCTCTTTCCATCTCTCTAGAGGTCCAGTTCTTAGATTGTGCTACTTTACTATACACGTAACTGTGACCACTGTAATTGAATGTATCATCAGCCGGATTCCAAGTGTATGCATTGTTGGTTATAAGTTCGTTGGAATCGGGTTCAACACCAACGACCTCAGTAACAGCTTTGATTCTTCTTGTCATCTTAGTGCCCACTTTGACTTTGCCTTGAAGTAGTACGATGTCAAGTGCTGCGACCAATGCTCTAGGCAAGTTGATCGGTTCGTTCTCCATTCTGTTAACAAGAGTTTGTACATCATCGGCATGGAATGTAGTGTAGGCTGCTTTACCGGTTGCCATCGCCTGGAAAACCACGTAGGCCTCAGGCCCTCTTACTTCTCCAACCATCAAGTACTGCGGCCTTTGGCGTAAAGCGGCTTGTAAAAGTTCGAACATGTCTATCTCTCCGGCCTTTATACCACTATCATCCATCTCCCCGAAACCACTCCGAGTGAGTAAGGGTACCCAATTGTCGTGGGGTAGATTTAGCTCTCGCGTATCTTCTATACTGACGATCTTCATCTGTGGAGGTATGAACAAGAGTATGGCATTCAAAGTAGTGGTCTTTCCGGATGCCGTACCGCCACATATGAGCATAGATTGACCGTTTTCCATGGCGATCCAAGCATATGCCATCATCTCAGGGTTGAATGTTTTGAAATGGATCAAGTTGATCGGGGTGTAAGGTTCTTCTTCGAACCGACGAATTGTAAAAGAGGACCCCCTTTGGGTTACGTGGGTTCCCAAGGTCTGCTGCAACCTAGAACCATCGGGCATGGTTGCATCAAGCATGGGATCAGCAACGGATATGTGTTTACCACTCCTCTGGGCGATCCAAACAACGAAATTATCCAATTCGTCAGCATCATCAAACTGTACATTCGATTTCATGGAGCCGTACTTTCTGTGGAACACGAAGATGGGGATACCTACTCCATCACACGAGATATCCTCGGGGTCCACATCGTGCATTATCACGTCTATGGGGCCATAACCAAGGAAATCACGTCTTATGTAGTATAAAATTCTCTTTTCAAAAACCGGTCTTAAAGTGATGTCCATATCCCTAAGGATCTTATGGATCTTACTCTCGAGATATTGTACCCTTTCTTCCTCTTCTTCGAGGTCAACTAGCTCCACATCCTCTATAAGGCGTTCTTTTACTGTGTGTAATAAAGCTTCTTCGTCCTCATCTAGATCGGGCTCGATTACCTCATATATATATTCGTTAGATCGGTTATCATACTTTATCCTTACATATGAATATGGCTCATTCACAGGGTTGAGCTCTATCTCTTTAACGCCCTCTTCGGATATCTTCGGTATCTTGGTGATCTCCTCCTGATATCCATCCTGAGATTTTCCTGTTGGCATATAAACCTTCTTCGGTCTGCTTCGAGCGCTAAACGAACTTAATTTGTTTTTTATTTTATCACTGATTGCCATATTATCATCTATCCCATTATTGATAAGCCTCCAAAGAGTATGCGCAAGGCTACGAAGCCCATAAGGGTAAGTACGAAGCTGTGCTGCATACCGCTGGCTATCTTCCCTGTTTGCAATACGCCGGCAACGATGCCGTCACCCACTGCATGGGCGAATACCGCCAAAGTGAATATGTATCTTATAACGGGTATGTTCTCCGTTCTGATTTCCGCCGTGCCTGTACCACCAACAGTTTCCATACCCTCGCTTCCTTCCAGATGAGCACCTGCTTCCGCCATCTGGGCAAGAAACTGTGTGTTCAATATTATTATGACTACGATAAAGACAGCGAATGAGATATAGATAACCGCCAGATAAGAGGTCATCGCTATCTTTTGTTCATCTTCTGAAAGATGTACTTCCTTCGTATCTTGAGAAACAAGGGTGAGGACATCTGCAACATTACCCCCTGCATCGTTAGCCTTGATTATTATAGCAACCACCCTATTTACCAATGGAGTATCTATTCTATCTGCAAAGTTATTTAGTGCCTGTGAAGCTGGAATACCCCAATCGATCTGTGCCGCCATCTTTTGTATCTCGGGCGTTAATTTACCATAGCGACCGGAAGCAGACACTACAATAGCATCGGCAAGGGTCATGCCAAAACGTCCGGCTTCAGCCACATCTCTAAGGAAAAAGGGCAGTTTCCTTTCTATTTTCTCGATCTCACTCTGTTTACGACTCACATAAAAACCGAAGGGGCCTAAAAATCCCATTGCGGATATCATGGCCCAATCCAACGGTTCAAGAGGGATAGGGGCTGCTTCTAATGCATCTAGTATCATTATGAAGATAAACACAGCTGCAATCACAGATGAAACTATGAGTATCTCTCGAGCATATCCGAGCCGCATCAGTTTTTGGAAGGGAGTCCTTTCTTCTTCTGCCATCTTATCACTAATCCTGATTAATCATCCATATCACTACTATAAATCCTACTTGTGCACCAGGTATCATTATGCCGATGATACCATAAAGCATGGGGATCGGATCGCCGCCACCCATGCCGCCCATGAGGGCCATGATAGCCATAATCACGATTAAAAACAATGGAAAAGCTACTACAACGGTTACAAAGGATTCCGCCATCATACCCAGGGTTTCCATCTTCTGCTGGACGATAAGTTTCCGTGAGTCTTGGTATCCCTTCAATTTTGATGTGAAGTACGGTTTCAACTCACCGCCTGAACTTGATGTGGTGATGACACCTTGTATGAAATCTCTAAAACTCTCCGATGGTGTCCTATCGGCAGCCCTCTGCATAGCTGTTAATATATCTATCCCCAATAGTTCTGTATCCCTAGTTATCCACTCTGCCTCCTCTCTCACCTCACCATATATCGGTTGTTTCGATAGTTCTTTGAATATAAGATCTATATTTACATCTGCTGAAGACATAGCAGCGATAAAACTCATGGCATCAGGAAGTTTTTTATCGATCTTTTTACCCCGTGACTTGGCAGTCATCCCTGGTCCTGCTTTAAGGAAGAAATAGGTCATAACCGGAACAAACACAGCTACGACTATTCCTATTAAGTACATAAAGACGCCTAAGTCAAGGAACATAGACAAGACCGGCCCGATAAAAATGCCCGCTACGATACCGACAACTGCAGCGATGATAGTTGACATCCAGATATATGCGATATACTCTTCTGCTCTGATCTTCATGTGTGCCTGAAGGAGAGCATTTTCAAGGTCTTCGTCACTGATGTCCTTGTTCTTTACTATAGGCCCCATTACCCTCCAGCAAAATTGTTGATAAGGGGTCAACTTCAGATATTCGGGGACCGCCTCCTTGGGTAGTCTAACGATGTGGGGCCCGTAGGTCTCTATACGGTCACTAGGTTTTGCACGTTTGGTCGCTAAGAATTTGTCCTTTTTAAAGGTAAGTTTTTCGAAGGTATCATCTATCTCTACCATCAGATTTCACCTCTGATACGAGCCAGGGTCTCTTCAGGTTCTTTATAATAAGAAGTAACAACCTTAGATATCTCCCTGTAATCAGTTTCTTCTTTATCTACCAAGTAATCAATTACCTCAATTCGATCACTGAATTCCTGGTTCATCTCTTCTTGGGTAAGGTTCTTCATCTCCATTATAGTATCAAAGTTAAAACTGTGTCCCTTGTATATAAATCCATCACTCTTTCGATCCCATTCAAACACCTTGTTTGTTATCAATTCATCACTTTCAGGTTCAAATCCCACAAGTTCTGTGATCTCTTGAATCCTTCTTACCTCCTCGTCCCGAACCCTAGCAAACGTCTGGATTATCACAAAGTTAAGCGCTGTGAGCAGCACTCGCGGGCAGTTGATGGGGGGGTTTTCAAGTCTGTGCACCATGGACTCGACCGAATCGGCGTGCATAGTACTGTAGGTTGTGTGACCGGTTGCCATTGCCTGAAACATGGTGTTTGCCTCTTTACCTCTAACCTCACCTACGATTATGTAATCGGGTCTCTGCCTTAGTGCATTTTTTACCAGGTCGTACATGGTGACCTCACCGGGCGATCGACCCCCTGAGGATTTTTTTCCTGTACGCCCCGTTCGAGTTGTACTTGGTATCCAATTCTCATGAGGTAGATTGATCTCTCTAGTATCTTCCAGTGAAACTATCTTAAGACCGGGAGGGATGAAAAGTGTAGCCGCGTTAAGCGTGGCTGTTTTGCCGCATGCTGTTCCTCCGGCAACAACCATTGACATACCATGTTCTACCATCAGCCACATGTATGCAACCATATCAGGGGAGGATGTGTTGAACTGTATCAATTTAACAGGGTTAAAGGGTTCCTTTTTAAATCGTCTGATGGTGATGGAAGATCCTCTGGAAGATACTTCTTTAGCATAAGTGGCTTGAACCCTGTGACCTTCTCTGGTTGTTCCGTCCAAGATGGGGTTTGAAACAGAAACCTGCTTTCCACACCTTTGACCGAGCTGGATAATGAAGGAATTCAACACCTTTTCTTTTTCGAATCTGAGGGCAGTCCTTATCGATTCATATTTAGAATGATATATGAAAAGAGGTATATCCACGCCGTCACAGGAAATATCTTCTACGTGGTCATCGCTCATCAACACATCTATAGGGCCATATCTAACATAATCCCTACGGATGTAATAAATCAATCGTTTCATCGATTTTTTCTCTATGTTCAGCCCCCTACTTTCTATGAAGCTTTCAACACTCTCCTCCAGGAATTCCTCTTTATCTTTTTTTTCCATGCTTTCCCAGTCATAGGAAAGGGTTCTGTCAAGCGTATCTTTTAACAGCGCCAACCACTTTTCCTCTTTTTCCGTAAGGGTTGGTTCGATTGATTGATATAAGTTCTCTTTCTTATCTTCATCATAAATGACCCTAGCATAACTAAAAGGATGGAGTATGGGATAGATCTCTTCAACCCTCATACTTTCTTTTTCCAATTCAGGAAGTCTGGTATAAGGTGATATCCAGCCTTCCTCGCCGACCTCGACTTTTTCTCTGTTCTTAACCTCTTCATGGGGAAGCTTCACTCGGCGTGGGGATTTAGAGAAACCCATGGGTGATGTAATCAGATTAGTTATTCGTGACAAGGTGCTTCGTTCCTTCTTCTCCTTGGTTTTTCCCACTGCAGTTTTGGCCATAGGTATCACCTAATTTATAATTACGGAAAGGCTAATGCCTCTATGGGACTATCAAGATAGACCGAGGTAGCCTTCTTGGTAAAGTAAGTACAAGATGCTATTTATATGTGTTGGTCATCGAACAGAAGTCCATTTGTTCATGACGCCTGTATTGTCTTCAGGTCCTCTTGTAAAGATAACATCGCCGCCCATCAAACATGTATTCTCGTCCGGACCGTATATCCAGCTATCCCCTCTTTTGATCGCAACCAGCCACATACCGGTCTCACTGGCAAGCCCCACTTGGCCCAATGTTTTACCGTCAAGGAAAGATCCTTTGTGTACCAGTTTTTTCAGCATTATGGTATCTGACTCCTGAAGACTCTGTTTGAGTACAGGATGTATCTCTATATCTCTGAGAACCACATCGGCTATATCCAGGGCCGCGTCTGCGATCCTTTCGATTGCGTCTGCCACCTTCATGAATATCAGAACCCTGTCGAAATTGCCGGTGTCCCTGTATCTGGTAAGAGATGCCTTCTGTATATCTTCATATAGTTTGTCGATACGTTCTTCCAGTTCTATAACCTCCTCGGCGATATCATGATTGTAATACAATAAAGCCGAATAGGCCAGGTCAAGCATTAGTTCGGAAGTGTTCTTCATTTCAAGTAATTTTTTTTCAGTCTCTTTCATGACATCACCTCACTCCAACTGCGCCGCCCAAGTGTAACTTCCTTTAACTCCTCAAAACCTGCATCTACGCCACAAACGATTATTATATCGCCGGCCTTGAAATCGTTATGGCCGTCCGGACCATATACCCAGCGATTTTGTCTCCTTATTGCAATTATCCGAACACCGGTGAAGGATTCAACCCGGAGTTCACCTATCAGACGTCCTACAACATCCGAATTATCAAATATCTTAAGGGTGTGTATCTTCTCGTCAGCCTCACTCAGGATATGAGGCATAATTGGTCGAACATCGACATCCAAATCCAATATCTCCACCATATCCTCCGCTGCATCGGATATCTTCTCTGCTGAAGAAGCTACTTGAAGGAGCCCGCTCAATCGCTCAGCATCTTCAAGGGTACGTGCAGACAGCATACTCTTCAGTCGGATAAGGTACATCATCTTGTCCATCTCGGATTCAAGGTGTCCTACTTCATCCGCTAGGTCACTATTTTCGAAGACGATTGCCGCATAAGCAAGATCAATGATCAACTCCGAATAATCTTTCATCATAGTCAATAGTTCTCTAACGGAGGTGTCTTCATATTTTATCTCTTCATGTTCTTCTTCTATCTCTTTATCCATGCTTCTTCTTCTTTTTCTTTTTATTTTCATAATATCACCACCCATACCATAAGAAACAGAGCTAATATACTGATGAAATCGGCGAGTGTGGTTATCACCGGTATGACAATATTGTCCGGATCATATCTATTTTTGTACGACCAAAGAGATATCAGTACGGTCAATATGAGTGTTGAAACTGTGATTATCGCACCCGCTCCCAAGATTATTATGGCTAAATTGATTACAAATACATCTAGGTCTATCAATGTTGTTGAAGCTGAAACGCCTATGGCCACTGAGGTGAATGTGACTCCGCCCATAATAAGGGTGAGGAACATGTTATAACCCATTTCTTTATCAAATAGGTCCGGTTTGATATGACCTGAATGGAGCCCCGATGAAATCCTAGCACCGAGTATCGCACCCAAATTGCCCCCGAGGCCGTTCATTACAGGCAGTAAAACAAGGAAGACCGGGAATATCAACAGTGTGTCCTCAATGGAATGAAGTACCTGTCCACCCATTATACCTATCAAGGCCATGACAGCTAACAGAGGAGCACTCTCCTTAAATATACCTTTCCAATGGTAGTTCAAATTATCAATCCTCCGATCAGGTATGCGAAAAAGAAGAGCACTAAGAGTGTGAGAACATCCCCTACGGTGGTCAACATAGGCCCACTTATGTTATCCGGGTCCACCTTAAACTTGATAGCCGTCATAACGATCAAATAGGTTCCCAAGGATAAGATAAAACCCGAAGAGATACCCGTGAGTATGGAGATGATAGTGAGTGTGATAAAAGCCTTCATACTCACATTAAAATCAAGAAAAAAGCTGGTCACCCAGAACAATAAAGGCAGTATCGCTCCTACGAACATGCTGAGAGCCCAAGAACTTTTGAGGTTTTCCATCGTCACTTTAGAGGTCAGACCTCGCTCAACTATACCAAGATGATATGCAGAGCCCATCCTTGCGCCCATCGTAGAACATATATTACCACGCATATCTATTATAGCTGGTATCAGGGCTATCAGACCAGGGATCATCCGTAATACATCCACCATACCCCCCAGGATGAAACCGGACAAAGCACCCCCTAGAGCACATAAGAACAAGACGGGAAGAGTCTCTAGCAGTACCTTTTTACTTTCCATCGAAACTTATGGGCACCTCTCAAGTATAAATTTTTTCCATGACAATATTGTCTAACTATTGTTTAGTCCCATCCTATCTGACGCATCTCACGATCTTCTTTAGTAGCCTTCTTGTAATCTTTCCAATGTTTTTTGCATAGATATGCATTGCTACCTTCCGCTTCTATATCCAAGCCGGCTTTTTTAGAAGCCTTCCCTGCAGGTACGGACTTCTTTTTTTTTCCATCGCAACCTTTTACGTCGCATGTTTTCTTCCTGCTGCGTGTGTGCCTCAAGTTTTCCACCTTAGACTTTTAATGCACTTTGGAGGTAATAGCTTTTTCCCAATGTATTGATAAAACCCCGGATGGATCATGATCGACCCACTTAGGGGTTGCTGTTCACGTTACAAGGTTATGCGCACCAAGCTATCTCATCCTTATTATCACGGATCAACCGCATCAACGCAAGGGGCAAAATATTATTACACTCTCTTGTACTAGAGGTATGCTCGATGATGAAGAATCCAAATCTGACATATGATGATTGATGGGCAGTCTGATGAGCAAAAAGAAAAGTGGTAAAAATGGTAACCGGATTTGACCTGATTCACAACAACCGTCCGCTGCAAAAACACTGGATAAAAAGGATAATCGCCTTCCTTATAGACCTGTTTCTTTCCTCTATAGCGGCCTATATAATTATATGGCTACTGGGCATAGGATTTATGCCCTCATTATTGGTAAATTTCCCCGTATTCGCTGGGATAATACAGGTCTTCTATTCGGCCATATGCGAATACAACAATCGCCAAACCTTTGGAAAGCTACTATTGGACCTTAAAGTGGAGGGGTTAAAGAGCGGACTTAGTCTTTACGAGACCATCATGCGCAACTTCAGTAAGATACACGGCCTACTGGTCTTACTGGATATGATAGTAGGATTGGCTACACGAGGTGACCCCAGGCAGCGTTACCTTGACCGTGTTGCGGAAACAACCGTGACAAGTTCTCCCGAACCCAGGCACGTAAACGAATATTTAAGAGAGCATCTACGGATACATCACAGACCACAGGAGACTCCTACACATCGTAACTTTCATGAAGACGTATCGAAGGAGTCTTCGTGCCAGATATGCGGCGGTCAGTTGGAACACGCCGGTGGTGCCCTTATGAGATGTACGGATTGCGGAAGGATACAGTAGGAATATGTACATCGCATTAGACGATACCGATTCGAAAGAGGGGATGTGCACCACCTTCCTTGGTACGGAATTGATCAAAGAATTTTGCGAGTATCAACTGTTATCCTATCCAAAACTTATCAGACTCAATCCAAACATTCCTTGGAAAACAAGAGGTAATGGGGCGGTGGTAATCGAAATAGGTGAAGGATCGGAAAAAATGGGAGTCGTCGGCAAGATAGACGAAGAGGTAACGATATGGGACGGCGACCCAGATATCCAAGGCATAATATTTGATAGAGCTAAAAGGACCGTTGAAAGATGGGCCGAAATAGAGAAAGAAGGGACCGACCCCGGATTGATAGTTGGTAATGTACGACCGCCACGAGAGCTCTATGAAGTAGGGGTTTCCCAAGTGCTGGATTTGAGATATGTTAAAGGGGTACTGAATGGATTGGACTTGGATTACTGGGGATGTGGAAATAGTAGGGGGATAATCGGTGCCGCCTCTGCCCTTGCATGGATGCCAGAAGACTATACTTACGAGTTGATCACATATAGAAACATAACTCATTGGGGTACAGATCGGTTTATCGATGACAAGGAGGTAAAAGCCCTGGATACAGTCGCGGAACACTCATTCGATTCCTATGACTACGAAGAGAAAAAACAGACCGTAGCGCCCAACTCACCCTGCCCCGTTCTTTATGGTATAAGGGGTGATGAACCTTCAGAACTGCGTCATGCACTCGATATGATCAAGGGTGAGAAGCCGGAACGTTGGTTGACCTTCTTAACCAATCAAGGTACTGACGACCACATCAAGAGATTAAACATACAGGAATTGAAACCTTACCTCTCAGCTCATATCCAGGGGATAGTGTCTTCAACACCCTATATCATCCCTGGCGGTCATGTGTTCTTTGAAGTATCTCAAGGTGATTCGAAGATAACCGCTGCAGCATACGAGCCGACCAAAAAGTTCAGAGAGAAGGTAAAGGAGCTCATGGTAGGAGATAGAATTGAGTTGTGGGGTGGGATAAGGGAGAGACCGGTCACGCTCAACATAGAAAAGATGAAGGTAAATGATTTGGTAGACAAGATTAGAAAGAAGGCAAATCCGGTATGTCCCCGTTGCGGAAAGAGCATGTCATCCATGGGTAAAGATGCGGGATACCGCTGCAAGAGATGTCGGATAAAGGCGGATGAAGACGAAGTTAGTGTTGAGACATTAGACCGAAATATCAAAGAAGGATGGTACGAAGTACCCCCGGTCGCTAGAAGACATCTGAGCAAGCCGTTGAAAAGGATTGTAAAGTAGTGAGGGATATTCTTAAATATCGTGTGTACAGTCCGTGTAATATGGTTCGTCACGTGAGAGGTACTCACATATTGAATATAATTGACTATGTGAAGTCTAAAAAGGGGATGATCGGTGTGGAAGAGCTAGGGGAGCGAATGGAGAAGAAGCATGGTAGTATCAACAAAGAGATCAAAGAAAATGATTTTGTTGAATATGACCTTCTTCCGGACTTTTTCGAAGTTGTTGAAGAACTATACGGTGACCAAAGAGATGAAATGCCAAGAGCAAAAGATATAGGAAGACATACAGCAAAAAACCTTGATTATTATGATTACCTCTTGAGGGCGGATGATTTTAAAGAACTGATAAACAAAGCTGAAGATGGATGGAACCAGGTGTATGATTTCGGGGGTATCTAATTGGTAGAGCACCATGATAGCAGAGCAAACATCAGGTACCACGGATTTCCCGATAACCGTAACGTCTGTAACTACTTCCAAAGCAGCCTGGAGATAGACCTTAAGTTGCTGGGATTAAATGGTAACGTAGAACACACTGCCTGTCCTGTTAAAGGAGCAGAATACATAGAGTTTGAAATAACCTGGCAATGAGATCATTTACATAAGGGAGTTGACTTGGATATGAGATTAATATTGGACGAAAATCTACCTGCACATGTGAAAAGTGGCGTAAAACGCTTTCACAGAGATAGGGAGATAATAGACATAAATGAAGAACATAAAGGTATCTTAGACTTTGAGATAGTAGAGATCATGAAAAAAAAAGATGTTCTGGTCACTGGAGATAAAGAACTACACAAAAACATATTAAAGGTGGGTGGAAAAAGCGTTTATTACGATGTTCAATTGGACAATTTGGTTGAGATACAGGTAAAAGTATCTTACTACCTGAAAGGATACCCTACTAAGAAAGTGGAGACGACCTCTGAAGAGAATATAGGTACATCAAGGGGGCCCAATGAATTGCTCCGCAAACGATTTGATAAATTAAAGGAAGAGAATGCTCGTTTGAAGGTGAGACTAAACGTCCTCGAAGGCAAACTTGAGTCCATTCATATCACCGCTAGTTCAGTCTTGGATGAAGAGGAAAATATTAGTACTAGCTCATACCATATATAACAGAGAGGTAATTCATGTGCTCGGGAGCCTGTTGGAAAAAAGATTGAAAGAGTTGAAGGGTAAAAAGATACTGGTAGTCATGGACGACAGTATGGCATTCAAGGGAAAACTGTTGGACTTTGACAAGGACACCGTGATATTACGTGACATATACGAAACCGTTGCAGATGAGATATATTGGCAAGAAATCGAATCGGACAAGGGAGATGTTAATGACGAAAGATACGGCTTCATCCATTGGACAAAGATCAACCTCGAGGAGGTATATATTAGAGTTGAACACGTATCAAGGATATGGCCTAGACATATAACCGCTGAAGAGGTACAAAACGTAGGTCAGCGGGAGCCTATTTACCATAAACAAAGAACGGATGCAAATGTCTCACTCGGTATGGATATATCAGGTGGCGTTCGATAAAAACACTTTCCTTTATTTTTTATCCCGGATAAGCTTCAACTTTTCTTCAAGTTCTTCCTTCAATTTATCCCCTATAAATTCACCACCAAAATAATCGACTCTAGCGGCGATGGCGATCTTATTGGCCAATAATCTTGCGGCCCTGCCTCGAACACCAGGGTTCGACCTGTGCACATAAGGATGCTGGAGTATGTAGCCATGTTTTGGGGGTGGGGTCCCCTTCTTAAGGTGTCTGAAGAGTGACTTTTCCGCACCCAGTAACTGTATAGTACTGGAGGGCACCATGGCCAACTTTTCTAAAGAGCCTGCCTGGGCTATTAGTTCGGCACCGAGCTTTGGTCCAACGAGAACTGTCAATGAAGGTGCTTCACTCTCCATCTTCATTTCCAGGTACTCTGCAAGATCCATACGGAATTTCCGCTGCTTAATTATCAGGTCTGCAAACTCTCGATAAGAAGAAATCTCTTTTTCAGATACGTCGCTGCCTACCGATGCCATGTCGAGATCAGTGTCCTTGATTATCCTTTCTCTTTCTCCCAGCTTAGATATCAATCTCAAAAAATCCTCGTCACCTACTTTTTCATTTAACTCGGGAAAATGTAGTGAATACCAATCACGCAGCCGTTCGGTAAGGATGTTGACAGTTTCGTTTATATCTTGGATAGAGTTGATAGCTTTTGCAATGTGCGCCCCGGAGCTGACAGGATATCTAAGTTCATTGCGTCCTATTATTTGAAGCATTTCGTGCAGTAATCTATCATCAAAAGAGTACTCTTCAGGTAATACATCGGGTACATCACCCAGCATAAGCTTTCCCAGTTCGGATAGCCTGGAGGACGTTACGTACAATTTCACTTCAACGAGATGGGCCAGCTCTCTCTCTTCAGCTAGTATCTTGCCTTCCTTACGCTGCGACCTCCTAATTGCTAGCTCTTCGGGGTCCTTTGGGAATAATTTATGTTCTATTACACTTCCGTCCTTCAATAGGAAGCTGCCGAACCAGGTTGAATACAGTATGACTGTGTTCTTTTCGTTCATCTAAATACGCCCTGATATTGAAATATCTTTACTATAAACTTTGTCAATCATCTATTACGGGGAGCAGTAGTAATCGATCCGGTGTTTTTACCACCTTCACATAATCTCCCCCACTTATGAACCCTTCGGGCTTTAGTAATGTTACCGTCTGGTATGTATCGGGATCAAGAATCTTCATCTCCTTATCGTTTTCAGAAACTTTCACGGCTTCCTTGATAAGTTCGTCACTGCCTAAAACATCTACATCTTCCAGCTCCCGTCTCTCCATAGAGATCCTCCTGCCCGTCTCTACGTGGGTCAACGTAACATGGCCGCTTGACGTCCCTATCTCGATGACCCTGTAAAGCTCGTTTTCCAGATACAGAAAATCCCCTCTTTCGTAAGGGGGAAGTCTTACCGAGTACGTCATTTTGTATATGTTCCTGCCGTCCTTTCTACCGGCAAGGCTTGACGAAGATATTACCTTTCCACCGAAAACGTTTGATATCTCCTTCGATAATTTCTTTGCAACTCCGTTGTCGCTCAGATAGAAATCCAGGCCGCCGTGTATCTCTTCACTACTGGTGATGAAAATATTGCGTTCGCCACCCCTTCTCTCCTCAACTTCCCTTTTTACCATCTCCTTTACAAGGGCTTTTTGATCCGCTCGCATCTCACGTGACCTAGGCCTTACCTGAAGGATCGCCTCGTAATAATTACCATGTATTCGACTGCAGGTTTTACACTGAACTTTTTTAAATATTATACGTGTAGATATATCCCTTTCCACTTTTATGTCGTTAGAGATCAATTCTACTTTGATCCGGGCCAAATAATTTCTAGGATCCTCTTCTATAAAATATACACGGAATGAGTACCTGCTTACCTCGGGAGAGATCGAGATGGCTCTATCTATCCTCTCAAGCATTATGGAGTTCATGTCAGGTCGCTCCTTCCAGGTATGCCCCTGCCTGACCGCCCAACATGAGGTGCATACGTCTATATCCAGGTGTTCATCTATATCCGCCTGTAATCTTTTCCCGTAGCACTCTTCACAAAGACTGTCATAGAGTTTTTCCGGTTCCTTACCACACTCAACACAGAACATGTTCACGTTGGATATTTACACACGGACTATTTGAAGATGAGGGACGCCTTCGACCCATAGTACATCCTCCTTCATCCCAAAACCATTCTCTATCGCGGTATTTACAGTACGTTCGCCAACCAGATTGGCGATGGTACTTTTCGTTATTTGGACGTACAGTCCTTTTCCGTCGGTTGTTTCTCCCTGGTAAAACGACTTCTTCACCGAGAGACATATCTCTCCCTTTTTGAATTTCTTGCCTAGGATATCTTTATCGCAGGCAGCTAAAAGCACTTCCTCGCCTTGTAAGTATACCTTATAGCTTATGTCTATTTTAACACATCCCGGTCAGCTCAATCGATATTTATCGTGCACTGGCTCATATATCTGTCCGTTCTTTCTCATTCGCTTCAGTTCCTTGATAGCTTTTTCTCTGGATATACCTTTATCCTCGGCATCCTTTATAATATCTTCCTTAGGAGCACCCTCCTCGTGAACCTCTTGAAGTTTTCTGATAATCTCTCTCATCTCATGTAGGGTGGTCCTCTCCGAATGTGAGACATCCGAGGCAACCATGTCTATATCCCAACCTCTTTCAGTGTAGGCCACCTTATTCAGGAAATGCTTGGTAACGTTGATGGCCCTTTCCGCATCAACCGTAGTTATGGTATCCCTCAGATGTGCACGTGCACTGGCTTCAGAAAGACGAACCAAGGATTCCAGCTGCCTTGCGGTGATAGGGATGGATTCACCTTCTTGTCCCTCGCCGCGTATCTTAAGATAAAATTCACGCATTCGTTCGATGCTCTCCTCCGTCATCACAGGGTATATTCGTTTTGCATAGGCCACGTATTTACGTAGAAATTCCTTTTCAAATTTAGGTTTCAACATCTCATCAGGTTCGTATTTATCGTCACCCATCATCCTCTCACCTTCCCTGTGTGCGGTGAGTATATGAACCGCTATGTTCCTGTCATCTTCTTTGTCGGGTACATCCTTAATCGCAAAGATCAAATCGAACCTTGATATCAAAGGCGGAGGCAGGTTGATCTGTTGTGATATGTTCTCGTGAGGTTCAAAACGTCCGTATCGTGGGTTGGCTGCGCCCAGCAGAGCACATCTCGAGTTCAACCTTGCATTTATGCCTGCCTTTGCTATGGAGATGGTCTGCTGTTCCATGGCCTCGTGCATGGAACTCCGATCCTCGTTTCTCATCTTATCTAACTCATCAACTGCCGCAATACCTTTATCCGCCAGCACTAATGTACCGGCTTCCAGTATCCATCTACTTTCTCCCATCACCTCTTCCCTGATAGCCGCTGCAGTTAGCCCCGCACCGGTGGAGCCCCTCCCGGATGCGTACATGCCCCTTGGTGATAGGTCTGATATGTACCTTAGCAACATGCTCTTCGCTGTCCCCGGATCACCCACCAGCAATATGTGTATGTCCCCTCTTATCTTCTGACCGTCCGGCATCTTCTTTCTGACTCCCCCGAACAACTGAAGTGCAAGCCCCATCTTTTCCTCTCTTAAACCAAATAAGGTCGGTGCTATGGAATCGATGATCCTATTGAATACCTTTTCATCCTTTGCAGCTTCCTCTATAGCTTCCTTATCCTCCTCCGAGAGTTCGACTTCTTCGTACTCGTATTGCCTTATCTCTATACTGTTCACGCGTATAAAAATGTTATAAGTCCTTGAGTCTCCACCTCCTTTACCCGATTTAGGTTCTCCATCAAGTATGCCGTTTATGGTTATCCTGTCACCCGGTGATATCCTCCCCACAAGATCTTCTTCCACCCAGCCCTTCAAACGCTGAGGCTGGTCGCCTCCCCGAAGACCTTCAGGACTCTCCTGCACCTCCAGATTCTGGTAATCTGTGAACACCGACTCCTCCAACTGTAAGAAGAACCTTGTTTTCTGGGCGGATTTACCGCATCCGGCACATTCATGAGGACCCTCTATGTTTCCACCTTCCTGTTGAATTCTTGTTACCGCATCACAGCGCACGCATTTGAAAGCCGCTAGTGATAGACGGGGACGCACCTCAGTAACCTTTCTTACCAGACCGTCGATAGCGATGAATTTGATTAAATCCTCCGCACGTATGTCACGTATCGGTCTGCTCGCTGCTTCAGGCAGTTTTTGTATTCTGATAAAGATGTGGACGGCCTCGTACGACTTACCAAGGATCTCGGAGATAGATTCCTCCCCCTGGGCGAAGGCTCGTTTCGGATGGTTCAATACATATGTAGGAAAATCATCTCCAAAATAAAGTATCATATCTTCGTAGAAAATGTTGATGGACATCTCATCCGGATAGTTATCTGCTATCTTGACGAGCTCCGCGTATCGTTCTTCCTCAAAGTATTCCTTGAACTTTTGTTTTATTTCCGCATTGGTGTACTCTTTCATCGATATATCTCCGGGGAAACACCCCATAGATAGATACGTTTTTAACCTTTTTGGGAAAGGAACAACACACCTTGGGTTCACTCGTAAAAAGCATGATTCCAGGGTTTTATTCGTGCCCCTCGCTTTGTTTGATTGATAGTAGGTATGAATTATTTCTGCGATGGTTGGCTTCCGGAGATATTTAAGAATGACTTAAATATGTTTAGCTGTCCCTCTACGAATCTATCTACTTCATATTTTCGTTCTATCTCTAAGACCAAGGTTATTATAAAAAGGAACAGCAGCACCGCCCCTATTACATCCGATATATAATGTTGACCGAGAGAGACCGTGCACAGACCTACCGTAACCGGTATGATAAAAAAAGGTAATAGATATTTAACCGACCTTTTATTCAAGATGAAGATACACAGACTGATGAAAAAAATTACCGTTCCTATCGTATGGCCGCTGGGATAGGAATATTGGGATAAAAAGAGGAAGCTCGTAAAGGAAAGACGGCTAAGGTTCGTTTCGACTGGTTCAATACATAGATGAGAAAAATATCACCGTAATACGGAATCTGTTTTTCGTAAAGTACGTTGATGGGTATCTCGTCGAGAAGAAGTTTAGGCTCTCTGAAAAAGAAGCATGAGGAGGCTACACCTTCGGATGAAGATATCAGTAGTACGGATGAAAATGAGGTTGAAACGGAACCGGAAGAGGATGTGTAGACCGAACACCACCCAGATTCCATCGGTCGTATACATACTGATGCATCGGAAGATATGATAAGAAGTATGTAGATGATAAGGACGCACAGGAGGGCTTCCGTCTGACAGCAGCGGGGGACAGCTCGCTGAAGGTGATCCTGAGGCTAGACCTATAACTGCGCACCCCAGGATATAGTCGATATATTTAAATAGGTAAAGCCATCTAAACGGATTGTCTGACAAATATATGACATATGGTGGGATAACATATGACAAAAGAAGCAAGTATATGGGATACCGTCGAGAAGTACAAGTACGCCATACTGTACTACGTGTACTTCGCTACCTGCCTTGTGGTGGCACTCATACTCGCCAGGCCAAACGAGATATTATCGGCCTTCATCTAGAAGAGAACGCACCGTCAATGCGATGGCCTCTCCGCTCTTGTATTCGGGAGACCAGCCGAGGGACTCTAGTTTATCCAAAGATAGTAACATTATTTTTACATCACCTTTCCAGCCACGACCACCGTCAACACCGCCGGTCCAGGAATATTCTACATCCTCCAGACCCATCTCGCGACAGACGATATCCGCTATAGCTTTCACGTCGGTGTGATCCTTCGAGCCTATGTTGAAATATTCCACCCTGTCCCTTGCATTTTCTACAGCAAAGAGCATACCGTCTATGCAGTCCGTTATGTAAAAGTATGATTTTGTGGTTCCGGGAGGACTTCCGAGTATCTCAAGTTCTTCAGGGTTCCTCCTCAACTTGTTGACGAAGTCGTAGGTGACACCGTGTGTACTCCTGGGACCTACCACATTGGCGAATCGGAAGGATATGCCCCGCATATCAAAGGTACTGCAGTAGGCGGATATAAGTGCTTCACAACCCAGTTTAGACGAGCCGTATAGTGATATCGGCTTCAAGGGGCCCATGTCTTCAGGCGTGGGTATTATGTCCGTTTCACCGTACACCGTGGAAGTGGAGGTGAAAACTATATCACGTAAACCGTGCCTTCTCATCACTTCCAGCACCCTGTAGGTTGCCAGTATATTCTGTTCCAGGTGAGTATATGTATCCACGGCACCCACCCTGACATCCGGATTCGCCGCCAGATGGAATACCAAGTCGAACCCCTCCATCTCACGGTAAAGAGCCTCCTCGTCCAGGACGTCTTCTTCCACCAGCTCAAAATTATCTTCGTTAGCTAAATGGTCCAAAAATTCCTTCTTACCGGAACTGAGATTGTCGTAGCCCTTAACGTAATTATCTTCGATCAGAGCGTCCACCAGATGACTTCCGATGAACCCAGCGGCACCCGTTACCAGTATCCTTCTATTCTTTGGTTTCATTTTTAGCTAACTCCTTATGGTTCTTTATGAAATAGTAGGCGAATATAAAGACTATAGCGATGATGATAAGAACACTTATACCTTGGAACAAGCTGGTTTCGAAGGCTTTCAGTACCGCACTTCCCAGGTAATATGATATTGAGGCGATGAGGAAGCATCCGGAAAATGAACCTATTATGATAGCGGTCCAAGCATGGTACTTGTTCATGCCGATCACCTTGCCCAGTATGGATGCACCCACGCCTCCGCTTCCCTGGAACGGGAATACCACAAAAAGAGCAACTCCCACGAAGGCTATCTTTGATATCCACGGCTTCTCCTTCATCTTCTGTGCGCCGAAGTTCTCGAACTTGGTGAGCCATCTGCCTATCAAAGGTATCTTCTTGACTATGTAAATGTTCCACAGCAGAAAGTACGAGGTGATCACATCCACGAATGCTATGGCTGATGCAACGATAGTGATTATCACCAGAGGTCCCAGATTAGTGCTTCTGTTCAACTCGTTTACCACGATAGGAATTATGCTTTCCTTGCCAGCCGGCGGGAAGAAGTAACCGAAAATCCCACCACTCACCTTCCAGAATATGCCGTGTGGGTTCAGTATCAAGTAGAGTAGGTATATGAAAAGTACCGCTATGAGGAATGGGTTGAAGAATAGGAATAATTTACCGTAATTGGTTCTGAAGAACCCGTCTTCTCCGTTGCCGTTCTTTTCAGACATCTTTGGGTGATGTGAGTTTGTGGTAATAATACCTTTTGGTTTCATCTGTCTGAGGTGTATATCATCTCTCGACCAACAACACGGCGTGGTCCTTCTGCCTCCTTCCGATATCCGTCCTTCGAAGAACTTTAACACCTTCATCCTTCAGCTTATCCTCCATGTCCCGGTATATGCCCATGGCTTTCCGGGATACATGGACACTCCTGGCTTTGACGACAAACAATCCCCTGCATCCATGCCTCAGATACGGTAAATTCTTAATGAATATCTCCGCCTGATCACGCTGAGCGATGTCCTGGTACAAAAAATCCACCGTTGGTACGATATCACGGTACTTCTCCGGGTGCCTTGCATCCCCCAATATGGGAAAAATATTTTTTCTTTTCTCCGAAAGTGTCAATAAGTGCCTATATGGTTTGTCCGACAGCTCAACTGCAAATATCTTACCTTGGGTGAGTACATCCGAAAGGTAGCTGGTAGTTGTGCCATCTCCCGCGCCCAAGTAGAGTATATTCATGTCCGCCTTCACCGGTAATCCGCCCTCTAATTCAAGATAGGCGCCCAGCTTGCTTCGATGAGGTTCCCAGTGCCTGTATTCAAAACCGTCGATCTCTTTCAACTCTTCACCGTGATGACTCTGTCCGGGTAGGAGGTTCATAGTGTAGTACTTGTCTCCGCATCTGAGCACGCCTTCGGATACTTCTTCCGGTATCATCGACACATCTCTTCCATAACCTTCGGAAATACATCTGCGAATAACTTCACCTGGGGCTCAGGTATGGTGAATGAAACCCTTATGAAGTTTTTACCAGCCTTCACCGAGACATAATTACCAGCTCGGACGAATATGTTGTGATCCTTCAAGAGTACCTCTTGGATATCCTCGGGATCGAGCCCGGTTTTACTGGTGTCTATAGCGAACATATTGGTGTTGGAAGGATATACGGGTAGTGATACGTCAGGTATGGTATCCACTGCATCCTTGATTATACCCTGGTTATTGCGGGATTGTTTTATCATCCTGTCTATCCACTGGCTCTTGGTTTCCAAGGCCGTTTTGGCACCGACCTGAGCGAGTATGTTCGCCGATAGAGGGTTAGCTCGCCATCGGTGCAGTTCCTTGGACATCTCGTCGGGCATGATCAGGGCACCAAGGCGCATGCCGGCGAAGCCGCAGTTCTTGGAGAATGAATATATCAGTAAGCTCCGCTCGGGCACAAACTCCGTGGTCAGTGTATGCTCGTAAGCGAAATCCCTGTATGTGATATCGTCGATCATCCAGATATCATTATCCTCCGCTATTTCGCACATGCCTTTGACCTCTTCCTTCGTATAAGAAGAGCCCAGCGGGTTGAGTGGGTCTATAAGTAGTATGAACTTCGTGTGTTCGTCAACCGCCTCGTTCACCTCTTCCACAGTCATCCGGTAGGGTTCCTTGTAAACGTATATCTCCTTTATGTCCGAGCCGCACAGTCGTATCTGGTGATGGATCGGCATGAAGCTCGGGTCCGACGCTATCACGTTGTCACTCTTCTTTAGCATGGCCCGGGTCAGCACATATGCAGCCTCTATACCTCCGTTGGTTATAAGGGCGTCGAAGTTTTCTTCTAAACCCAAGTCATTGAGTAACAATTCCTTCAAACCTGCCAGACCCTGCTGGTACGGATATAGGGCATACATTTTTTTCTTCACCGCCTCGATGATCTTGAGATTGATCATGGGACTCGTTTCCAACTCGTTGGTGTTCTGACTCATCCAGATTATTTCGTCTTCTTTTTCATGGGCGTATTTGAAAGGATCTTCCATATAACCACAATCCGAGGCAGTCTAAACAACAGTATAAACCTTTTGTATATTCCTAAAGTATTTACCTGACAAGTTCATATCGTAGTACATGGACATGGGCAACGCCTTCACCGTTGACGTGGAAGAATGGTTCCACATCTCCGGCGTTGAAAGCCTACTAGAGGTCTCCAAGTGGGAATCATACGAACCCAGGGTAGTTGAAAATACCGGTAGGATATTGGACATCTTAGAGGAGCACGATGTAAAGGCCACTTTTTTCGTCCTGGGATGGATAGCGGAAAAATATCCCGGGTTGGTGAAGGATATCTGCCGCAGAGGTCACGAGCTTGGAACCCACGGGTACGACCACCGACCGATTTACGAGATGAAACCCTTGGAATTCCGGACTGCCTTGAGAAAGTCCGTCAGAGTGCTGGAGGGTATCAGTGGTGAAAAGATCATCAAGCATCGTGCACCCTCATTCTCGCTTAATGAAAGATCTTCATGGGCTTTTGATATACTCGCCCAGGAAGGTTTTTTGTATGATTCGTCCGTGTTCTACGGTCGTAAAGACATAGGCGGTACCGATTCACCTATTTTCTTTGAAAGAACCGTCTTTGGAATAGACACCCCTCACGGACCCATAATCGAGTATCCCCTTACAGTCAAGAAAATACTGTGCCGTAACATCCCCGTAACCGGCGGAGGCTACCTTAGAGCGACCCCCTTGTTCATCCTTAAACGGATGATAGATTCGATGCATCGGGAGGGCTTACCCATATGTTTGTACATTCATCCCTCGGACATAGATCCGGATCGGCCAGTACCCAAGGGTATCGGTCTCCGTAAACGGTTCAATGCAACTGTTGGCGTGAAAACCACAGAGAGGAAACTCAGATATCTGCTCCAACGATATGAATTCTATCCAATGAGTGAGATAATCAAGAATGCTGAGATACTGTCGTACAAAAGAGTACGTACAAAAAGTGCATCACAATAATGGTTGCTTCAGGGACGATGGCACAGGATTCTGACCGTTGACTACTGACATCCCCAAGTCGGCTTTTGGTCACGTGACAGTACGAAAGACATATAATGCAGAATGGGATGCACCTGGTGAGGATATAATGAAAGCACTCATATTCGGTGCCGGTAGGCAAGCGGAAGGAATTGCATGGTATCTGGTCAACCACACTGATTTTGAGGAGATAGGTATATTCAGCAGATCTCCGGGTCCCATAGATGATATGATGGATTTTATCGGTAGTGAGAAACTTAAAAAGTATGTAGGAGACGTTATGGATTCCGAGAAGACCAAAGAGGTAATGAAAAATTACGACGTGGGTATAAACGCACTGCCCACCAGGCAGACCAGCTACAAAACGATAGAACTTGCCATGGAAATCGGTCTGAACATGGTGGATATACTGGAAGAATATCACAGGAGTCCCGATCCCTACGAGATGGAAGGTATGGAGATACCGGAAGGGATGACGGTGGACGAGTACGGTGAATATCTTCATGAAGGTTATAAGGAGAAAGGGATAATGCTCTTGGACGGAATAGGTTTCGCACCGGGCATCACCAACTTCACCCTGGGTGAAGCCCTCAGGGAGATGGATGAGACCAAGACAGCCATAGCCCGCTGTGGAGGTATACCGGATGAGGAATTCGCCCATGGACATCCGCTCAGATACATGATTACCTGGACCTTCGATCACGTTCTCAGGGAGTACAATATAAAATCCGCAGCTATCAAGGACGGAGAGAGAGTTGAATTGGAGGCTTTAACGCTGCAGGAAAGATTCCGGTTCGATAAATTCGGCAAGGATGTGGAGCTGGAATGTGCGGTGACACCGGGTATGCCCAGTTTCGTTCATACACGTCCCGAGCTAGAGAACACCTACGAGAAAACCATCCGTTGGCCCGGGCATTACGATACCATAAAGGAATTCAAAAAATGCGGTATGCTTGACTTGGAACCTGTTGAGGTAGGCGGATGTGAGGTGGTACCTCGAGATGTATTGTTAAAGGTCATCACCCCTAGATTAAAACCCCAGAAAGGTGAAACAGACGTTTGTGTTATGTGGAATACTGCCGAAGGTATAAAGGACGGTAAAAAGATAACCATCGATTATTATGCGTGGGACGAAGAGGACGTGGAAGCCGGGCTTACGGCCATGCAGCGAAACACATGCTTCCCGCCGGCCATAAGTGCCGAGATGATGGCTAAAGAAGAGATCTCAGGTAAGGGCATAATTGCGCCGGAAGACTGTATAACGGGAACTGCATACGAGAAGATGATAGAACGGCTGAAAGATGTAGGTATAGTGATACTCAAAGAGACTACCCATTTTATTCACCGCTGAAGACAGGTCATTATGACTTCGGTGAACTCAATGTCGCAGGAGCAGTTAGGGGCGTCAGGACCGTAGGCGGATTCGTCGGTCTCAACAACGGCACGATATTGAACTGCTATTCCACGGGATCGGTGGAGTATGATGGCGAGAGTGATCCTGAAGACAAAGGATTTGCAGGGGAATACGACACCATATGTGGTCACGATATGATCGGCAGTTTCTGGGACGTTGAAACAAGTGGGCAGAGCAGCACTTCGGGCAATCCAACCGGAAAAAGCACGGAGGAGATGAAGACACAGAGCACCTTCACCGATGCATTCTGGGACTTCGATTATGTCTGGCATATGATCGAACGTGTTACATATCCGCTGTTGCAGTGGCAGCCTCTACCGGAAGAAGCTTCCGTTGTTATAGATCTATACGCCTACCTAGAGAGCGATGGATGGAACTTTGTGTCCTTTAACATCAATTTGGCGGATACATCTCCGGAGAGCATACTCGCTGACATAGACGGTTCCTATGACCGGTTGATGTATTACGATGCATCAGCTGACCATTGGAAAAGCTATGTTTCGGGAAGAGCCGGGCACTTCAACAATTTGGATATATGGGACCATACCATGGGTGTATGGATTCGGATGACTGAGGATGCTACGCTGACGGTAGAAGGATACGTGCCCGGTAGTACTGATATCACACTTTATCCCGGCTGGAACATGGTGGGGCTGCCCAGTGCGAGAGCGGGAAATCACGGCTTACCAACAAAGGTTAACCGGATAGGTTACTTCGACACTGTTCAGGAGTACAACGTCGCGTACGACTACGAACCCTGGAATTACACCTTCGAGCCCGGTAATGGTTATTGGATATATCTTGCCCACACGGCATCCGTGATTTGGACCGCGGACTACTGAGAGGTAGGCTCCTAGTACCGTGTTAATTGCCTGAAGTTGCCTACCGGTAGTCCATTTCCCGTTATGATCAGATATCCAGGCGTCTCAATATCTGCTGTACTTTGGTGGGATACCTTTTCAAGTAATCAGTGAGCCTTCCTTTATCTAAGTCCATGAGATACATATCATCCGCTAAGGACAGCAACGCCCGGGTATCCAGCTCGTTGGTTTTTACGTACCTGATGTACAGCAGGTCCAGGAGTGCTTTTTCACTGTATGTGATCAGCACGGAATCGTGCTTTTCGTATTCGAAAAAAAGGGATTTTTTTACCTGGTGATACTCGAACTCTCCATCTCCGTAAGAATAGGGCTTTTTTGTGGTGACGAGAGTCAAGGTATAAACGATCTGGCTGAGGATATCGTTTTTTGAAAGAACGTACTCCATGGAAAGGTAAGAAGGGTAACGTATCACCATAGCGACCTCTTGCGGGCCAGGAGGATTGAAAGGGTTCTCGTACCAAGCTTTAACGACTCTTTTAACAACATCGGAATCCACTCGCCTGCTCAACTGTACGGAAAGAGAGTTTTTGTTTTCATCCGTTAACAGGAGCATATTAGAGAAGGAGAACAGGCTTTTTTCTTTATGTTCTTTGAAAAAATTCAACCACTCTTCTAACTACGAACCAGCGAACTATACTTTCTATCCAGGCAAGGGTTAGTGGGTGTTTTTCGGAACCGTGTTTTCGACCTCTTAGGAAAAACCAACTTTCCTAAAACTTGCAAACACATTTAGGAGATAAATGAGGATTATACTACCTTATTTCTACCTTCTTCTATCTTACTTTTGATATCTTTAATCTCCTGTTCATTAAAATCCAGTTTGATTGCTATATCCCTCAACTGTTCTCTCCAATCGGGCTCAGAATAATCCAATTTTATTACCTTTGAAATAAAAGGTAGAGTGATGTTTACCCCTGGAGATAACGACGTTTGATACACTCCGAGTTTTGTATAAAATCCAATTTCACAGGGATGTATTATATGAAAAGCAGTCTTTCCGGCTATCAACGAATACACTACGATTATAATCGTCAAAATCAAAACAAATCTTAATTCGGTCATTTGCATCGCTCAAACCGATTATGCATAATACAGTATAAATATTTTACTTCGTAATTTTTCATACTCCCTCGTTTCCACCTTTGAAAGATTCAAAGGTATCGGAAAGATTAATCAAACACCCACTCTGTAAGGCAAAACTATGAGTGTTCAGGAATGTCCCCTGTGCGGAGATCATGGAGAACTATTCTACAAGGAAGTGTTTTTCAGGTGTGATACGTGTAAAGCTGTCTTCCGTTCAAAAAGACCAAGTGCAGATGAAGAAAGAGCACGGTATGAGGCACATGACAACGATGTTAACGATAGAAACTACCAGTCTTTCGTCGCACCCATCTCCGGGGCAGTCAAAACAAACTTCACGCCGGAACACAGAGGTCTGGATTTCGGAGCTGGTACGGGACCGGTGATCTCCAAGATACTGCACGACGCCGGTTACGATATCCAACAGTACGACCCCTTCTTTCACGATGATCTGGAGTTACTGAAACAACGCTATCACTACATAGTATGCTGTGAGGTGATGGAACATTTTCACGACCCCTACAAAGAGTTCAAGTTACTAAAGAAACTACTGCTTCCGGGAGGACATCTGTACTGTATGACCTATCTATACCGAGACGATATCGATTTTCATACATGGGGTTATAAAAGGGACTTCACACACATCTTTTTCTACCAAAAAGAAACGTTGGAATGGATAAAAGAACGGTTCGGATTCTCAGAACTGAAGATAGAAAACAGGTTGATAGACTACCTATGCGGAGTATGATAACTGACATATCTCTCTAGGTTGTACAATATCACACCCAACAAGTCCCGTCAGCGGTATCAACCCTGCAAGTATAGCGATCATATCCGTAATCATATTATCAGAAGATTATACATATCCTGGACATATAAATATTATTTTCCTCATACACATTCATAGGGGCCATGAATCTAGTAAGATCGCAGCTGAAACGGCACTCTAGTGACTATTCGTCCTTTGACCGAACCACGGCAACGGTGGATTTGGTGTGCTTCAATACCCTGTCAGTGGTACTTCCCAGGAAGAGCGAAGACCAACCGGAGTGTCCGTGGGATGATATATAGATTATGTCGCTATCATCCGCTGCTTTGGTTATCTCGTCGTAGGGTATGCCGCCCACCAATTTCGTCTTGATATTGACTCCAAGGGCATCGGCTTTTTGCTTTACCTTCTTCAATATCTCTTTTCCCCTCTTTTCGAATCCTTCAATGATCAGCTCTTGGGTTTCTACCGCTGCGTCAGCCAGGCCGTATTCAATCAATCCCGGTGTATATCTGGTGGGCTTCAATACGTGTATAGCAATCACCGGTATTCCAAGCGCTTTAGCCACCTTCAATCCCTCATTGACTCCGATGAATGATAACTCGGAGCCATCCGTAGGTAATATCATCTTTTCGTACATGATCATAATATGGTTATTGTTCAATGTAAAACTTTCGGCCGGGCATACGAGAGTATGTTCACAATATAATAGGATGAACGAACCGGCTGTAAGGAGCATCAATAGTTTTTTTATCTACAGGCTCTATGAGTTCAGAAAGTGATGAAATATGCTGGAGCCGGACGTTTACGACATAATCTTATTGGCCGCAGGGGTGCTTGTACTGGTTTCCGCACTGCTGCCGCGTTTACTTGAAAAGCGGCTGATAACCGCACCGATATTTTATCTGCTGATATCAGTTATCGCCTTCGGTTTTTTCATAGATATACCCATATCGCATATCGCTGAAGATCCTTACTGGCCCAAACGCATAACGGAATTGGGTGTGATAATCAGTCTTACCGCTGTCGGGTTGAAGATAAATCGACCGTTTGCGAAGGAAACTTGGAGTATCTCATCCAGGCTGTTGATCATCACCATGCCTGTGACCATAGCCCTGATGGCTCTCATGGGTTGGTGGTTTCTAGGATTTATACCGGCCACGGCGGTCTTGCTCGGGGCGGTGATAGCCCCAACGGATCCTGTGTTGGCAGATCAAGTTCAGACAACACCACCGGGGGAAGAAGATGAGTTAGCGACAAGGGTTGCTCTGACCACAGAAGCCGGGCTCAACGATGGCTTTGCCTTTCCATTCACAAACATGGCAATCGCCATGGCATTCGCCGGTGCCGCACCCGCCGGATGGTTCATGGATTGGTTCATGCTGGATTTACTCTACAAGGTGATCATGGGCGGATTCGTGGGTTTTGCCATGGGATGGCTGTTGTCTAAATTTTTATATTCTTCACCGATATTTAATTTACCAAAACCTTGCGTAGGGATAATATCAATAAGCCTGACATTGGTACCCTACGGTGCGGCGGAACTGCTGAACAGCTACGGATTCATCGCGGTTTTCGTGGCTGCATGCACGTTCAGGCATCAAGAGGTAGAACACGAATACCTACCGATATTGCACGACTTTTCCAAGGAGCTGGAACAGATACTCGTGTTGATGGTTTTCGTACTCCTCGGTATGTATCTCGTAGGCGGCTTCGTTCAGGATTTTAGATGGTACATGATACCAGCGGCGCTAGCGACGATATTTGTGATACGACCGGTATCTTCCATGATCGCTATCGCTGATATGGGTCTTCCCATCAAGAATAAGTTGGCCGTTTCTTTCTTCGGGATCCGTGGTGTTGGCTCGGTATATTATCTGATGTATGCACTGTACCACGCTGAATTCCAAGGTGCGGGGGAGCTGACCGCTTTGGTCACGGTGATCATAATACTCTCGGTACTCATACATGGTTTATTGGCGGGACCGGCAATGGAATGGGTGGAGGCAGATTGACGAAATGCTTTTATTACCATGGACTGTAAAACCCTAGACGATATCCTGGAAGATCTAAGAGATGAGAAGGATAAAGCTTGAATGGTGTGAACACCGCGCCAGAACAAAACCAAAAGAAGATGGAAGTTGAATCTATGAAGATAAGCGCCGTCATCCCGGCCTACAACGAGAAAAAAAGAATACATAAGGTTCTGGAGGAAACAGAGCCGTATGTTGACGAGATCATAGTGATAGACGACCATTCGAAAGAGATGATAAAGCACGACAAAGCAAGGGTTTTGAGGAACGAAAAGAACCTGGGTTACATACGGTCCATAAAGAGGGGGTTCGAAGAAGCAGAAGGGGACATAATAGTAACACTGGATGCAGACGGCGAACACGATCCAAGATTTATCCCACTACTAGTGAAGCCTATTTTAGAGGGCAGAGCAGAAGTAGTATTCGGAAAACGAAATTATATACCAAGGCTCTCCGAGAGGTTGATATCAAAGATGGTAAAACGAAGGGTCGGTGCAGAAGATACCGGGACCGGCTTCAGAGCTGTAAAGAGAGATATTGCTGTAGAACTGAAATTGAAGGGAAAATGCACCTGCGGTATATTCGCTCTAGAAGCGCATCAACGAGGTGCAAGGATCACCGAGGTGTCGGCCCCTACCAGGGAAACGGATAAACCAAGGGGTATTGCATGGGATCACTTCGCACAGATATTCATGGTACTGAGGCTGTGTAGTCCCGAAAGTATTTCCCACCTTAGGAAATATTGAGAAATCACGGTATGTTTCGGGACTAATGAAGCTGAACAAGAGGAAGATACGATATATCCTACGAGAGAAAAAGAAAGGGACTTCCTCACGAATACTGGGGATAAGAATGAAGGTAAGCAAAAGAAGGATAAACCAGATCTGGAAAGAATATAGAGATACCGGTGTAGAGCCAGTCGTTGGGAAAAAAATGGGACGACCTCCAGTACCATTGACATCTGAAGAAGAAAGGATCGTTAAGGAAGCATATGAGATGTATCGTTTTGGAGCAAGGATGCTCGAACCGATTATCCGTAAGGAATGGCATTATGTTATCTCGCATAACAGGATCCACAAATATCTGTTGAAGTTGGGATATGCTAAAGAGAATGTTAAAAAGAAGAAACGACGACGTTGGGTAAGATACGAACGTCAACATTCTCTCTCTGCAGGACATATCGATTGGCATGAGAAAGGGGTAAACAACACAGATGTCTGTGTAATAATCGATGATTCATCCAGAAAGATATTGGCAGGTGGTGAATTCGATGCTTGTAACACTGAGAATAGTAAGAAAGTAGTTGATCAAGTGGTAGAAGAGTACTCTCATATAAGGCCGATGAGAGAGCTAATCATGGATCGAGGTAGTGAATTCGGGGCACATCGTACGGATGAAAAGGGTGATTGGGATGGAGAATTCAAACGCCACCTTGAAGCTCAAGGTATCCATCCGATCAGGATAAGGAGACAACATCCACAATCCAGAGGAAGCTGAGCCTCCTCTTCTCATCATCCACAGGTGATGAAGCAACAGGAAGATTGAGAAATGGTTCGATTGTTATCGGATAAATCGGAACCATTTCAACTCCTTTGATGAATTCGTTGAATGGTACAATAATCGACCACACGGCAGCCTCAATACGATCGATTAGAAACGTAGGAATCAGAAATTCCTTCTCTCACACAGGCGTGGCCTTCGTGAAACACCTGAACAAGCCTTCTGGAGGAGACTACCTGACGGTACGATATTAGGCATGGAATCTAGACTGTTCGGTTGGTGAAAACATGATTGAAAATCTAAAAGATGATGTAGTGGGAAAAACTTATAGGACTACACAGAAACTGAACTCTTACCGAAAAACTGTTATAATCTTTACTCGTAGCAAAGCTCATGCACGAGTACTCCATTATGTCTAGTATGGTTAGTGCACTCCTGGACGAGGTAAAGGGAAAGAAAATACAAAAGATCAAGTCCGTCCACGTCGAGGTGGGTGAGTTGACATTTTTAAACCCCGACTCCCTTGATTTCGCCTTCGGTATACTGGCTGTAGACACTATACTGGAGGGTGCAGCACTGGAAGTCGATGAAATAAAAGCCTCTATACGATGTGAAAAATGTGGTTACACCGGTTCGGTAAGTTATACCAACGACCCTGCATTCCATTTCAATATACCCGTAATCACCTGCCCGGAATGCAATGGCAGACCAGAGATAGTAAAGGGAAAAGAGATAGTGATCACCAGTATCAGAGCTGAAGAGGTAGAAGATGAAGGCTGATGTGGAACAATTCCGATTCAGAGATCATAAAATGGCGAACAAGGTGATCAACAAGTTGAGGAGATTGGACCTTAACATTACGATCATGCATGTTTGCGGTACCCATCAAGACACCCTTGTAAAGTACGGCTTGGAGGGGATGCTCAAGGAGGTGGGTATTACCATAAGGCAGGGTCCCGGATGCCCCGTGTGTGTAACCACCCCCGGTGAGATCCAGGAGATACTGACTCTGGCGGAAGAAGATATAACCATAACGGCCTTCGGAGACATGATAAAGGTTTCGGGACACGATTCATCGTTGATGGAAGCAAAGAGCGAAGGTGCCGATGTAAGGATAGTTTACAGCATAGACGATGCGGTTCAGATCGCACGGAAGAATGACAAAGAAACTGTCTTCATGTCCGTAGGTTTCGAGACGACGTCACCGTCAACCGCTTCGGTGATAGTCAAGGGAGCACCTGATAACTTCTCGATCCTAACATGCAATAGAGTGGTACCTCCTGCTCTCGAAGCCATACTAAATATGGGGGAAGTCAAGCTCGACGGACTCATAGAACCGGGACACGTGAGTACCATAATAGGGAGCGCACCTTACGAGCACATTTCACAAAGATACATCATACCTCAGGTGATAGCCGGTTTTGAACCACTCGATCTGCTCATGGGCATACTGATGCTGGCACGACAGGTACATGAGGGAAGAGCGGTAGTGGAGAACGAATACAGTAGGATAGTGAGAGCCGAAGGAAATACTAAGGCATTGGAGATCATGGAACGTGTTTTCGAACCCGTTGATGTTAAGTGGAGAGGCTTCCCCGTGATACCTGCATCCGGGCAGGCCCTAAAAGCAGATTACCATGAGTACGACGCACGCAATAAATTCGAAGATGTATTGGAAAATATACGTGAGATGGAATTCACGGAACCGGAAGGCTGTCTCTGCGGAGAGGTACTCCGTGGAGTGATCGATTCCAGCGAATGCCCGTTGTTCGGAAAGGAATGCACGCCTCTAAATCCAGTGGGGCCCTGCATGGTGAGCAATGAAGGAAGCTGCAACATAGAGTATAGATACAGAAAGGATTAGTGTGATCCAATCAACATAAGGGGGCGATAACTTTTTATCATTTATCACGAGATGAAGCACCATAGGTACTATGGCCCCCGATATAGCAGAAGAGATAGAGGAACTGGAAAAGGAGATAAGGGAGACCCCTTACAACAAGGCCACACAGTTTCATATAGGTAAATTGAAGGCAAAGCTTTCCAAGCTGAAAGATAAACAGGAAAGGCGGGGGAAGGGGACCTCTTCGGGTGGCGGCTATGGTGTGAGGAAGGAGGGCGACGCAACCGTGGGCCTTGTGGGTTATCCCAGTGTGGGCAAGAGTACGCTTCTTAACGAGTTGACCAACGCGAAGAGCGAGGTCGCCGAGTATCATTTTACCACACTGGACGTTATCCCCGGTATAATGCATTACGAGGGGGCCGAGATCCAGATACTTGACCTCCCCGGCCTCGTCAAGGGCGCCGCCGCAGGAAAGGGTAGGGGTCGAGAGGTTCTTTCCGTCATAAGGGTGGTGGACCTCATCATCATGATGGGCGACTTTCTGCGCAAGGACATAGATACCATGATGGAGGAACTGGAGGCAATGGGTATTAGGTTGAATAAAGAACCCCCGGACATCGTCATAAACAAACGGGACAGAGGAGGTATCGACGTGGCGAGTACTGTGGAACTCACCGATCTGGAATATGATACCATAAAGGAGGTGATGAGGATTTACGGATACATCAACGCATCCATAATCATACGGGACGATATAACGGTTGACGTACTCATCGACCATCTAAGGGGTAATCGTGTTTACATACCGGCGTTCTCGGTGATCAACAAGGTGGATTCACTTCACGACAAGGAGTTAACCGAACTCAAGGAAGAGTTGAGAGTTTGGGAACCGATCTTCATATCGGTCAAGGAAGGATACGGAATAGATCGCTTGAAACAACGTATCTTCGACTCACTTGACTTCATGAGAATCTATCTCAGGCCACAGGGTGAGAAGGGCGACGACGAGCCGTTGATAGTTAAACGTGGTGCTACGGTGAAAGATATCTGCGTCAAGCTGCACAGCGATTTTAAAGAAAGGTTCAGATACGCCCGTATTTGGGGGCCGTCCTCAAGGTTCCCCCAGCAGCAGGTGGGCCTGGATCATGTATTAGAGGAAGGAGACACCGTTAGGATCATAATCAGATAGCAAAGGGTTTAAATGCAAGTGTAAAAACTTTGATAGTAATGAGAGAAATCATCTCTAAGGCCGTCAGTTCGGGTCTGGACTTCACCCGTAGGGGAGCCCTGAAATCTTTCTTGGCAAAAATCGATGTCGAACAGGATACCTATGATATGGTATATACTACGATTAAAAATATGTCCTTCGAGAAGGATTTTTGCAAGATACCTTATAACAACAGAATAGTGTTTCTACCACAATGCCTAAGGAACATAAATGAATGCCCCGCCGAGATGACCAAGGAAGGATACCGTTGTAAAAAGTGCGGTAAATGTTCCATCGGAGAGATATTCACACTTGCGGAAGAATTGGGGTATAAAGGGATATACATAGTTCCCGGTAGCAGCCTCGTAAGAAATATAGTCGAGAGAGACAGACCTAAAGCCGTCGTCGGCGTTGCCTGTTATCTAGAACTCGCAGAGACCATGGAACATGTTGCACTTCTGGATACCATACCTCAAGGCATACCTCTGCTAAAGGACGGATGCGTTGACACCGTTGCGGACATGGATAAGGTAAAAAAGATAATGAAAATGTACCGTAAGTAGAGGTAAAAATTACATGAAAGACCGGTCTGGGGCTTTTGGTGAAACTGTAAAAAGTTTTTTGCGCGTAAGTAGATGGCAAATTCAGTTAGTGTCCATCGCCTCAATTCTCCTGGGACCTCTTTTCGCAGCGGATAAGATAGGGGATCTTTTATCCGTGGACATATTATGGTTCGCCGTTTTCTTCTATGCAGTGGTTACATTTTCATGCAACATAAACTGCTTCTATGATGTAGAACTCGATACCCTCAGGAAGAGGGAACTTGCAAAGTCGGTAAATCACCTGGGTAAGAAGATGATATCCTTGATGGCCGCCGAAACTTTCGTAGCCACCCTGGCCTTGCTGGCGCTGTACATGAGAGGCCATACCATGATAGTGGTATTAGGCATCCTGGGCTGGTTGCTCGCATACACGTATTCGGCCCCACCTCTAAGGATCAAATCCAAAGGTATATTGAGTCCAATACCGGTGAACATAGGCGTGTATATACTTCCGCCCCTTGCAGGATATTTGATCGTCGGTGACGAACTGACCGGTACGTTCATACTGTTCCTAGCAGGCTACTCGCTTCTGAATCTCGGTATAAACCTTGTAAACGTCTCGGAGGACCATTCTACGGACATGGCGGCAGGCGTGAAAACCATCTCCCACTCTCTTGGGTTGAAGGGAACTCTTGCCTTAGCGGGTATTTCATCCGCAGTTGGCTCCGCATCTGTGTTGATATCTTTTAGTATACTGCTCACCTTCCATGCAACAACGGCGGTCTTGTTTATTTTATGTGTCTTTACAATGGTGCTAACCACCGTCGATATCAGTATTATATCGTTAAAAAAAGAAAGCCTCGAGATGTTGGCACGGGATAAGGCTGGAAAACTACCTTTCTACTTCATAGTAACTAGATACCCTATGGTTCTCCTGCTCTTATTTAACCTGTTATAGGCACCCAAAAATTTATTATCGTCTGTATCCGATGTGATATCAGGCGATAAAATGAGAGTGAAATGGTTGGGAAATTCGTGTGTAGAACTACTAAGTGAAGAAAGAGTGGTCATAGACCCGCACCCCACTGTTGAGTTATATGGGGAAGTAGACAAGATCCTTATCACCCACGAACATGATGACCACTTTGATAGGTCCGTTTTTGAAAGCATCTCAGAGGATGCGGAAGTCTATGCTCCGAAGTACACACTGGATAAATACGATATCCATGGTACTGCAGTGAAGCCCGGTGATGAATTCGAGAATATAAAGGTACTAACCTGCCAATGCTGGAAGTCAAAAGAGAGTGTAGGATATCTATACAAAGGAATACTTCATCCGGGAGATTCATCGAACTTTTCCGGGGTAGAGCAGGTGAAATTGGCTTTCACCCCTTGCTTTCCGGACAATTATGAAGATTATGTTGAAAAATTCTGTGCCATAGAACCCGGCATAGTGGTCCCCTTTCATTACGCTCCTGCAAAAAATTTGGAAGATGCTCGAGGATTGATCAAAATGCTAGAGAAAAATAGTTTAATGTGCAAACTACTGTCTCCCGGGGACGATTTAATACTCTAGGTTTTTGGGTTTCTGATCAAGTATCGATAGTAGTCCGGTAATTTATTATCAGTGTTCTCCAGAGCAAGACAGCCGCATAAAGGCTCCGGATAGCTACGTTTCATCTTCCCCCAAATATCCCCTATATTTTCTCGGTTTATATTACCCTGGCTCTCCTGCAGCATATCGCAGGGGTAAACGTCACCTGATGCGGTGATATGCATTCTGTTGAAACCGGCGGTGCAACCCATGAACTCGGAGCTGTCCATGAAAGGACCAGAGATGACCCGAGGGTAGCCAGACTCTCTTTTCGATAATTTCTGTATGTTCAGAAGATACTCTCTGTCCTCACCTCTCAATAAATACGTGCTATCCGAAAGTGTCGGCTCGAATATGGCTACATCGGTAACTCCCTTTTTTTTGACGAATTTAAGGTAAGAGTCCAACTGGGAGATCCTGTCCGAGGTAACCACTATCCAAGTCCCGGTGAGCATCCCTGCCTCAGTGATGTTCTTTATGCTCTCCATACTGACTTCGTATGCACCCTTACGGCCCATTATCTCATCGTTCTTCTTCTCGTTGTGATGCTCCAAAGCGACTAAAACACCTTGGCAGCCGGCTTTTTTTAATGCTCTTGCACGTTCACTAGTCACTGGTCCCGGTGTTGATACAAGTGCGATAGAAGAACCGGAAGCCGCCTTAACGAGCTCTTCAACATAATCAACTAGAAGAGGATTTCCGCCAGTGAAAAGGAATTGGAAGGTTCCGAGTTCTTTCAAATCTTTGATCACTTTCTGCAGAATATCTTTTTCCAGCTTTTCATCCTCACCGGATGTAGTACAGTGCCAGCATCGATTTTCGCAAGCCGTGGTTAGTGAGATATTGACAATTTCGGGGACAGATTCGCCCCTAGAAGCCTTCAACTGAGCATCAAGGAATGTATCGAAGGCTTCGGAAGGTAGGGGGGGCAGGTAGATGGACAATATTTTTTTTCCGTTGAGTTTTTGGACGTTTTTCCGATCACGTATGCTCATAAAATATTTGAAAACGAAGAGTTTGAATCTCCGGGGCAGCTTTCTCGCCCTTGGATTCAATAGAAGTTTAAGCACACCCTAGACCTCCAGTGTCATATCTTTTCCCTTGATGAGACCTTTTACCGTATCGTTAACTAGCTCACTACCAAACTCATGGCGCAATCCGTCCATTGTGATCCTGCCGTCACAGGTGTCCAGTAACCGAACGACAGACGGATCGGCGGGCAGTGACGTCTCCCTGAATATCAATTCTCCATCCTTCTCAAGGTACCTACCCAGTAATTTAGGCCTGTAATGGCCTTCAAGCTCGGGTACCGTGAACCGTGTTATTTGCCCTTCACGACGATTCGGATAAAAGGCGAACAGAGGAGCCGGCACATCGAATTTTACACGATGTACGTGGTCGTAGGCCTCCATACCCGCACTCGCACCCTCACCTACCGCCTTTGCGACGGAGAACGGCGGGCCGGTGACGTCTCCAGCGGCGAATATACCCCGGGAGATACGGTATTTACGGTCGATATTTTGGAAACCGTTATGGTCTAAAATCTTGGGACATGATAGATTGTTGTTCATGTAAGATTCGAAATCAACGTGTATGAAATCGCCGGTTATCTCTTTGTCAGCGGTCAAAACAGATATTTTACCGTCTGCGGTTTCCCTGTAGCCTCTTATGTTTTTACCGGTGTCTTCGACGGTTAAAACTTCCATACGTCCTTTGTTTATCCTTTGGAATAACTTAATCGTAGTGTCCATGGGCGGTGTACCGATAAAGATGATCCGCTTTCCGTCGTGTTCGCTGCAAAATCGTGAAAAGTGCTCCTCCATGTAGCGATAGCCTTTCAGAGTGCCGTAGAGTTTTTTCGGGAAGAATTCTTTTTCGTTCCAGGTCATCCTCATCCCAGTGCATATGATAACGGCAAGACAACGGTACATATCGGTATCAGTGGCTACCACCACCATGTCATCTTCCCGATAAACATCGCTGACCGTATCTTTTATGATCGGAATATTGTAATCCCTTATATCGGAAAGAAATTTTTTGGTAAGCTCTCCCTTTTCATAGCTCCAACCGTCGCCGGTGATCCGTACCTTCCACCAGTTCGCAAGCCCTCCGGGTTCCGAATTGGTGATGATGGTCACACTGGCCGGTAACAGATTGAAGGTTCGTACCCGACGCGCTCTTGCAGCGGCAGATAGGCCCGCCGGGCCAGCGCCTACGATGATCACGTCGGAATCGTACATGGATGGAGACTATGCTCTCTCTTTAATAATCTTTATCATCGTCTCCGGAGAGTGGTATTTTTTTAGAACTTAAAATATTTTACTCAAATCACCTTCCCAAAGATATAAATAATACCTCTATATCCTACCGAAAAAGGTGAAAACCATGAACGATAGAAAAAGAGAGATAATACGGCAAATCGACGAGATAATCGCTGAGATAGAGAGGGCATGAAATAACGTTAGTACTTACCCCGTTTAATTATTATAGCCAGTAACCATATACCGATCAGTACGGAAACCATGAATATATAGGGGCCGAAAAGAGGTTGTTCCGTTGATAGCACTATCAACGCCGAACCAATAATAATTGCCGCGGTGATTATGGTAAAGCTAAGTCGATTTGATATAAGTTCGAGAGTCCCCTCCATCTCTTTTAGACCCTTGTGTTCTATGGTAACTGCAAAATCCCGGTCTTCAAATCCCTCTAATATCTTATTCATCTTATGTGGAAAATCCGTTACGAGTTGATGATACCCCTGTACCGTATCCACGACCTTTTTCACCTGGGCCTTGGGCCCGTATCTTCTGCGTATTACCTCCTTCACTACCGGAGCCGAGATATCGAAGAAATCGAATTTTGGGTCGAGTGTGGTGCAGACGCCTTCAGTCTCTATAAGTGCACGTTCCATAAGGATGAAGTTGGCCGGGAGAGTGATATTGTGTTTAAAGGCTATCATCATTATCTCTTCGTTTGCTCCCTCTTTGAACATAACATCAGTTTTGTGCTTGTAAAGATCGAGTATGTTCTCTATATCCCATTCCAACAGTTCAATATCAACTTCTCCTTTATATTCGCTTAGATCAAGAAGTATATCCCTTACCTCTCCGGCATCCCCCTTGATCATGGCGATGAACATATCTATCAACTTTTCTCTCCTAGATACGGGGAGCCACCCTATAGCACCGAAATCCAGAAGTACGATCTTGTCATCTTCCGTATAGTATATATTACCCGGCGAGGGGTCCGCGTGGAAGATACCGTGGATCAGGAACTGTTTGAACATGGCCTGGGCGAACTTTCGTGCCAGGTCCCTCTTTTCTCCCACAGGTAAGTCAGTGTCGATGGCATGTCTGATGCTTTTTCCATGGACGTTATCCAGGACTAGAACCTTGGATGTGACGTGATCCCAATGTACTCTGGGTACGATAACATCCGGGTCTTCCGCAAAGGCATCGTAAAACCTCTGAGCGTTACGTGCTTCGATAGTATAATTCAACTCCATCCGGAGCATCTTTTTAAACTCTTTTACCGTATCGTGCGGATGATACATTTCGCTGTCAGGTATGATATCTTCTATGAGTTTAGCTACCCTAGCTATCAGGTCCATATCAGCTTCCACTTTACGCCTGATATCCGGACGTTGTACCTTGACGACAACATCCTCGCCTGTTTTCAGCGTTGCCTCGTGCACTTGGCCTATTGACGCGGCGGCCAATGGTGTATTGTAGAATTCATCGAAAACATCCTCCAATTTGCATCCCAATTCATCCTCGATTATCTCTCTCGCCTTCTCGGATGAAAAAGGTGTAGCTTGTTCGTACAGTAATCTTAATTCGTTGGCGAATTCGATGGGGACCAGATCGGGTCTTAGCGACAGGAACTGGCCTAACTTGATGAAGGTAGGACCAAGGTCTTCGAACAGATGTCTGAGATCTTCCGCTTTAACCTTTTCAACCCTTTTCTCGATGCTCTCTTCCAACCGTTTACGTGAAATAAAACTCATCAGTCCGAGCTCTTTGACGAAATCGACCAGGCCGTGGTCTAATAATATCTGTGTGATCTGTCTGATACGTTCTATCTTGCCGATTTTCTTCATTTTTTTCACTATTTGTTGACCTAAAGAGGGCAACACTTATATATAAGATGTGGTTGCAGAAGATTAAGGAAGTGAGCTGTAGAGGTGAACTATTTTTTCTCCTCCTCAAACCGGTAAATCCTCTACAGCTTACTAAACCTTATTCTGTAAAGCTTTAAATAGGTTTCTCATACTACAGATGAAAGTGAAAAGATGACCACGCCTGAGCCATTCAAGATAAAGATGGTAGAACATCTTAACATCCTGACCAAAGATGAACGGAAACAAAAATTGGAGGAGAAAGGTTACAATGTGTTTAAGTTAAAGGCCGAAGATGTCTTCATTGACTTGCTTACAGACTCCGGAACGTCGGCCATGAGCGATGAACAATGGGGGGCCATGCTCACCGCCCAGCAATCATATGCAGGTGGTGATTCATACTATTTACTGGAGAAAGCGGTGTCTGACATATTCGATTTCGATAAGTTCGTCATGGTGCACCAGGGAAGGGCGGCTGAGAATGTATTGTTCTCCATAATGGTGTCGGACGATGATTTTGTTCCCAATAATATGCACTTCGATACCACAAAGGCAAATGTGAAACACAAGGGAGGTATACCCCTGGACCTTGTGATTGATGACGCATATGATCCTGGAAAGCATGTAGACTTCAAAGGTAACATGGACATCGACAAGTTGCGAGAGCTGATAGATGAGAATGGGACAAAAAACATACCTCTCATAATGCTGACTGTTACCAACAACACAGCAGGCGGCCAACCTGTCTCCATGAAGAACATCAGAGAGGTCGGCTCCATTGCATCCGAATACTGTATCCCCTTCTTCCTAGACGCATGCAGATTCGCTGAAAATGCATACTTTATTAAAACACGTGAAAAGGGCTACTCGGACAAGGACATACGGGAAATAGTCAAGGAGATGTTTTCATATGTCGACGGATTCACATTCAGTGCTAAAAAAGATGCCCTCTCAAACATCGGTGGTATGATAGGCGTGAAGGATGAAAACCTTTACCATAGATGTACCGATCTTGCGATAATCATCGAGGGGTTCCCTACCTACGGTGGCATGGCCTGCAGGGACCTTGCAGCCATCGCAAGAGGCCTTTATGAATCAACGAGATACGAGTATCTCGAATACCGGGTAGGTCAGGTGTACTATCTCGCGAGTCTTTTGAAGAAGGGGGGAGTTCCTATGGTCGAACCTACCGGTGGACACGCCGTCTTCATCGATGCAAGGCGTTTCTTACCGCATATACCTCCCGTTCAATTCCCGGCACAAGCACTGACCGCATGGCTATACATAGAATCCGGGATAAGAGGTGTAGAACTGGGCACTTGTGCCTTCGGAGAGACGGACGAAGATGGAAATATCATACCGGCACCCTTCGACAACATGCGGTTAGCAATACCCAGAAGAGTATATACACAATATCACCTCAAATACGTAGCTGAACAGTTAATATCCTTGTATGAAAAAAGAGATGAGATCAGAGGGATGAAGAGAACATACGCACCTGAGTTATTGGGGCACTTCATGTCTGAGTTCAAACCGATTTGAGTAATCGTACCAAATAGTATATATATACCCTCACGGATTTAAGAATATAGAGGAATAACTATGTCGGTGAAGAAAATAATAGTCGCTTTTGCCGCTTTGGTCGTAATTGCGAGCAGCATGAACATCCTGGTCTCAGGACAACTAGATGTCACACCGCCGAGAAATTTGAACGCAACCGGTCGTGATGGTTATGTAGAGGTAGAATGGCTGCCGCCGGCATTCGGTGCTGAGAGAGTGACCGAATATCGTCTATACCGGAGTCTCTCTGATCAAAAATATTATCATACTAGCGTTGACTCCAATACACATTCATTATGGGACGAAGAGGTTGAGAACGGCAGGACATATTATTACTGGATTACTGCGGTCTATGATGATGGTAGAGAAACAGAATTCTCCAACCAAGCTTCGGCTACCCCCACGGGTATAAGTCCGCCTACCGCTCCGAGGGACCTCAAGGCGTATCCGGGGAACCTTGAGATAGAACTCAAATGGGATGCGCCGGATGACGATGGAGGAGCCGTGGTGATGAATTATCACATATACAGAGGGCCCTCAGCTGATGAACTAGTAAGAAAATATATAATAGGTACCACAAAGGAATATAAAGACACAAATGTTATCAACGGCCAAACATATTATTACGGCGTCAAGGCGGTGAACGACGAGGGAACCAGTGAGCTTTCCAATATAGTCTCTGCGACTCCCTCAGCAGACATTACGGAGCCTAGTGCACCTAGAAATCTCAGAACACTCGTTGGAGATAATCTGGTCGAACTATACTGGGAAGCACCTCTAGATGACGGGGGTTCGGCTATCAAATTCTACAGTGTAGAAAGGACTAGAGAGGGCATGGGACAACAATTGAGGATATTCGAGTCAGAACATGCTTTTTTATCAGATGATTCTGTCAACAACGGTGTCACCTATACTTACAGGGTACGTGCGGTTAACATCGAAGGTATGGGACCGCCGTCAAACGAGGTCATGGCGACACCTTCTTATATTGATATACCACCGGCTCCGGGTGATCTGGATGCACGGGCAAGTTCCAGGGGAGTATCCCTAACGTGGAGCCAGCCGTACACCGATCTCAACATAACGGGTTATAATTTATACCGGGGAAGAAGCGAAGATGATATGGTTTTTCTAACCAATGTCGTAGGTTCGACACATTTTGAAGATAACCAAGTGGAAGCCGGTATGACCTATCATTACATGGCCCGAACGGTTAGCGGAGAAAAGCTCAGCCTCGAATCTAATATCGACAGCGCAACGGTCATGGAAGATTATTCCCCGGAAGATGACGATACCGACGGGTTCCCTTTCCTTGCTCTTCTAATCGGTCTCTTGATAGCTGTAGTGGTTATCATCTTTCTCTTCGCATTATTTAAAAAGAAACAGCAGCCATCCGTAAATGAACCGGTAATGGACAAGGGATGGCGGCCAGAAGCTGAAGATACCGACCAACCAGAGATAGAAGAGGGGTCTTCGTCAAACGAAGACGTGATAGAGAGAAAAGAAGACGACGAATGGACCATCAAGTAGTCCTGATCGGGTCTCACGTTCTTTCAACTAGGTCATGCAATTGTACCTGGTATCGCCGCACTGGTTAGGGCGATATATGCAGGATCATCTCTTTTTCCAGAGAGTGATATCTTAGTCTACCTTCCTCACGCGAGGATGCGATCCTGGCCTTTTCCAGCAGATCCGGATGATACTTACGGTACTTTCCGTCAAGCTTGGCTAGATTTATCAACTCTGAGACGTACTTCTCTCTCTCTCGGACAGTTCGTGTAGAATTATTTTTTGGTGTATAACATGGGGATACCCCTTTCAAGGTAAAACGAAAGGAGAATGTACCACAGGTCTCCTTATATCGTACGATTTAGAAATAGACGATATGTACTAGAGTGTATATGAGTAGCAAACCGAGGAGAACACCCGATAGAAAACTGGGTTTTCTGTCCCATCCCCTTCGGTTTACCTCAATGATAAAAAGGAATGCAAGAAGAGATTCGATCAACCCTTCAAGATAACGAGAGCTCATAAACAGTAAGATGGCTACAAAACCTAGGAACATTGCGAGCGATACAGGTAGGCCGTTCCACAGGTTATGGTAGACAAGAGAACGTTTCTCGGAGCCGATGAATCTTGTGGCAACAAAGATGGAGAAAAGAATTAGCCAGAGGGAGATTACCAAGGCCGTCATAATCCCGACAGCCATCTCCTTCATGAGCAATACAAAGAAGGCAATGATGAAAACCGAAACACCGAGAAGCATATCATCCAACCATCTTTCGTGGGCACACCATCTGAAACCACTATCAATAAGAAATATGCTGGCAGGAACCCAATAGAGAGGTATCATACTACTCATGGCGACATCCGGGAAAATATACGATAAAAAACCGTATACAAAAAAGATGGCACCTGTAACGAAAGGAATATGTTCGGTGTAGGGCGATTTTTGGCGAAGCATTACGAAAAAGGCAACCACAACGGAGGAAAGGACAAACAGGAACAGGTATATCTCGTCTGTCGGACTATATCCAATGTGAAAAAAATTTGAAAGGATGTATATCAGAATAATCAAATCTGCCAGTATGATAGTGGATAATACCTGTTCGATCGATTTTACGCTTTGTCTACTAGATGTATAGTATGCTGAAAAGGAAACACCGAGGAAAAAAATAAAAAAGGATGAAAAGCAAAGTGGAAAACTATCTAGATAATAGACACTCACAAACAGAAGTGGTGGATATGAAATCAACAATACGACAGCGGTCCAATATCTAAACGAAGTCTGGATAATTGTGGATCCTTCAACACCTTCATATCTCTTATCGAATATATATGATTTGTATAAAACGATGAAGCCCAACATGAATATCATCGAAAAAAAGCATAGAAAAGGTGTATTATGTGTGACGGCTATCACCCATAGTACGACAGACGTCACTAACAGGATAAATATCTTCATTAATCCCCATAGAGAGTGACTTTGTTCTTTCTCGTTTGTGCTTACTTCTAGAATTGAGTCCGACCAGTCGTCATCTTCGAATCGGATCTCTTCGTTTTCGTCATCTTCGAATCGGATCTCTTCGTTTGCTTCAAGATAGATGCTAAGAGGATTCTGTCCCGTTCGTTGACAAATTTCGGATAACGTGAGTATCTCATCCTTATCACCCTCTGTTACACGTAACTCACTTTCCATCAATCGCTCGTAGATAGCCTTGGAACTCTTTCTCCCGAGATCAGTAAGCATATATGTGTTCCTCCTGCGTTTGGCTCCGGTAACCTTTGATTTTCTGCAGCTGACCAAACCATCGTCTACGAGTGGTATCAATGTCTGAGATATATGGGCACGGCTGACATCTACGACATTGGCTATCCCTTTCTGCGTAAGAGATTCGGGATATTCCATCCCCCAATCCGGTGCCCTTTCTAGGTAAAGATGAATGAGTGCCCTCTCTTTGACAGTGAGGTGCGGAAGGGATATCATCGGCCGACTATAGTCCTCCTTTCTATATCGTTTTTTCCCTCACCGGAGCCTGTCAAAAGATTAGTGATTTTCGGTTTTTTGAAAATCACAAGAAAAAATG
>CAZAMQ010000004.1:0-34518 GCA_964486225.1 uncultured Thermoplasmata archaeon
AGGTGATAACCGAAGAGAAATTGAGAAGTATGTCATTCAATGAAAGACAGATCAAAGGATTTGATTACATTGAGAAAAATAAAACTATCACTAGCTCTAAATACGCAGAAATAAATGATATCGCTAACAGAACTGCTAGAAAAGACCTATCAGAGATGGTCAATAGAGGTGTTATAAAAAAAGTAGGAGAGGGTAAAAATACTAGATATGTCCCATGCCGGAATATGCCGGAATATGCCGGAACGGATACGGATTCTGAGAGATAAGGATTTGAATGAAAGACAGATCAATACTGTAAAATATTTAGAGCAGAACGAGGATATCAAGAGGAAAGATTATTGTGATCTTTTTGGTATTGGAAAGTCGGTTGCTTTTGAAGAGTTAGATGAAATGGTAGAAAAAGGAATTATTGAAAGAAAGGGAAAGGGTAGGGGAACACACTATATCCTGCGGACAAAACGGACGAAAACCGGACGAAAACCGGACAATTCTTAAGCTTGAAGGTTTTAAGGAGTGATCGATCCCCCGAGAACCTATATGGTAGACGGTTTCTGGCTTTTCCAACACCAACGACGGGATCATCATCATATGTGTGCAGGAAGGAAAGCTTCCGACGATCCGACAAAACTTGTTTTTTTCGTAAATTGGAAAAATAGTTTCCCATGAACACCTATCAGATACGATATTTAGTCCTGACCGTTAAACCTCCCCGAGTAGGCCGGCGGGGGACGGCGACGGCCAGGTAAGGGTGGGGTGAGGGATGTCCCCCCTCGCACAACTCAAACCCTACTTCAGCAAGTTGGATCATAAGGACTTCTTACCGCAAAATTTATATTTTTCAACATCCTATAGTCCCGTGATAAAGGACTATGAACAACAAAAATATAAGCTTGGGGCCACAGGAAACAAAACTGATAATGGATTTAGAGAAGGAAGACAAGATAGTATTCACTATTGAAGATGCAAAGGATATTTTAGGAGAAGATGGTCCCGCGGTCAAAAAAGTGATATATCGATTGAAAAAGAAGAACAGGATAACTTCCATAGAGCGGGGTAAATACATACTCTCCCCTGCAAGAGCAGGCATAGAGGGTTTTTGGTCTGAACACGCATACAATATAGTCCCTGTCCTTATCGATGAATATTATATCTCGTACTGGTCAGCATTGAACTATTGGGAATTGACCGACCAACTTCCCATGATAACTTATGTCGCTTGTAGGAAATCAAAAGATCCTGTTGAGGTAAAAGGTCAGAGGATCAAATTCATCGAACTCAACAAAAAGAAATTTTATGGATATACAGAAGAAGACATGGGAAAAAATAAATTCAATATAGCGACCATAGAAAAAACGATAATCGATTCTCTAGATAGACCAGAATACTCGGGAGGAATAAAAACGGTTGTTAGAGGGTTGAGAAACAAAACCGAAGATATAGACTTTGATAAGTTAGTTGAATTTGCCAATAGATTTCCAAATCAAGCTGTCAAAAGGAGATTGGGCCATCTATTAGATCATATAAACATGTTGACCATCGAATCAGAGGAATCATTACTGGAAGACTTCGTTGGTTACCGCTGGCTTGACTATACTGAAAGCAAAAAAAACTTCGAATACGATAAAAAATGGGGACTGAAAGTAAATATCAAAGTGGGTGAGATCCATGGATGAAGCGGGACTAAGAAGGAGAGCTGGACTGGAGAACGTTCCCGTTGGCATTTTAGAGAAGGACTACGTGCTGTCCATCATGCTTATTCACCTTGCAGAAATAGATATATTAGATAATCTAGTTTTTAAAGGTGGAACTGCCATCAAAAAAATATACTACCCTAAGGCTAGATTTTCAGAAGATTTGGATTTCAATTTTTATCAGATAGATAGTGAGATGATCTTTAGCAAAATAGATAATAATCTCGAACAAAAAATCACCGACTCAGTTGAATTCATTAGAACCAAGGACATCAATTATTCCAATACGGGTTTAAGTTTTAGAATCGGATATATAGGTCCGTTGAACCATGAAAATTCCATAAAAATAGATCTTTCTGGCAGAGAAAAATTACTTGAATCCGAGAATCTTGCTCGAATTTTACATGAATATCCCGAACTATCAGAAACGTACGATGTTAAGATACCAACCATGTCAAAAAACGGGATCCTCTCTGAAAAATGCAGGGCGTTGATGATGAGAGCGGAAAGCAAAGACCTATACGATATATGGTTTATGACAAAACAGGGCGTGGAATTCGATATAAACATGGTAAAAGAGAAGCATACCGGTTATGAAGAAAATTGGGATGAAGAATGTTTTGAAAAAAGATTAAAGGACCTAAAGAGTACCTGGAACAGGGATCTGATAAGTTTTATAGATAAAGTACCAGAATTTGAACGAGTAGAAAGGGATATCAGAAAAGTACTAACTTTCGAATAATTTTTAGTTTATTGAATATCGAAAAAACCTTAAATTTATCCGGATGTTTGGCTCGTACCACCTGGTAGTCCACTCCATCAAAGAGTGATCGCCAAGACGACTATATAACTCATTCGTTGTAGTAAGCTTTATGTAAGACCTATGTGATATACATCACGGATGTCCCCCTAACAAAATTATTCACCCTTTGTTATTACTCTGCCGACAACTTCGGCAGCGGGGGGCATCCACTTAAGATTTTTTTGGGAAAGACATATGGGCCATCTTCCTACCACCTGGTAGTCCACGTTATATCCATCAGATACACATCGCCAAGACGATTATATAACTCATTCGTTGTAGTAAACTTTATGTAAGACCTTTGTGATATATATCACGGATGTCCTCCTACTTTTATCACCGAACAAAAGTCGGCTGCCGATAACTTCGGCAGCGGGGGGCATCCCCTTAACATTTTTTTGGGGTGATGGACATACGGGCCCACTTCCTTCCACATCCTCCGCAAAGGATAGCAGTTACCCCCCATATCTCGCACGCAAAACGTAGCATCTACAGGAATGCGTCGCACTCCTTCGACCGTCGGAAACTGTTTTTCTAACATCTTCTGTTTCCCAGGAATAGTTTTTATGTAACGTATCTCTTCTCTTTACTCCCACCTCCTCCGGAGCTCATTGTTAAAGACGAATTTTCCTGGGATTCTTATCCATCTGAAAGAGAATATACTGGTGATATGGAACGATTGACACAGAATGTGATACCCTATCCCCAGGTGAAAATCGAGGTCAAAAATCACATGGAGGAATTGAGAAAGGGTATCGAGTAAATATGTTGGAAGTGTCAATTGGTTCGATTTACGAAAGTCCATGGCGATCATGCACAGTTACGCAGTGATAGGTGATAGTTGTACTAGTACAACGCCATTGGTCGTATCAAAAACCAGGGTCAAAGACGATATTATCTTGTTAAAGATCGGTCACGTCCATGATCTCCAACACATCCGAAGAGATACCTCTTTTATCCGGTACAAAAAAGAACTTTCTGTCGACATCGAACTGGGAAAGGACCTTTTCTGCCCTTGAAAGATCTTTCGAACGGATCTGAGTCTTCCATTTTATCTCACCTATCACCTTTGGTTTATCGAATTTCAAAAGACAGACGTCGATGTCCATGTCCGAAGATTGGATAACTGCTTCCACCATCCCCTCACGCTTGGCGAGATGTTCTCTGACGGCATCTTCCACCAGATATGGGATGATCTTGTGGATGATATCCTTGATCTCTGAGGATGTGGGCTCACGTTCTGTGATGTTGTATTTTTCGTCGGCATAATAAAACAGATGTGTCAAGGGGGATGTGTGTTTGTACACGAAACGATTTTTATTGTACACCTTTACGCGTTTTAGTATACCTACTTTCATCAGATTGTTGAAATGATTCTGTATGACACTGGGGTCATCCTTATTGATCAATCTTCGAGAGAATAGATAGGATGATATGCCGCTGGACACCCCTGTGCCGTCGGCGACAGCCCGAAGTATCCCTTCATATATCCCTGATAATCTACGCTCTTCTTCAGAAAATATTTCACCCACCAGGGCGGGTATCGTTTGCCTGCTGAACAAGATGATATCACCTAATAGTTCACGAGCATTTCCGTCCTTGACGAAACGGGCGGCCAGGGGTTCCCGCAGTACCAGGGCTAGCTCCAATCTTTCTTTTAGAACCGTATCCATCTCTGCAGTGGCCCGGAGTGTGTCTTTTAGATCGATTATGGACATCGGTATCTCGGCGAAGAGCCCCGTCAGAGGAGAACCGCTGGAAAAGAATCGTTTTGAAAGGTGAAGTGTAGATGACACCAATATGACCCGTCCCCCGTCGCCTATGCTGTGTAGGATCTCAAAAAATTCATCATCCAACCTGTGGAACTCATCCACAACGGTCACTCTGTTTTCCCCTATGTTCCTCTTCAAGATATTGATGAACGTGTCGTAGGTCATGGACTCGTTATTCTGGTCAAGTATGGTTCGGTCCCTTTTCACAAAAAAATAGTCATCCCAATCCATGTATTTTTTGACAAGAAAAGTTTTCCCGGTTTTTCTCCTACCGTAGATCAAGGTCCAATTTTCCAGTGAATCGATCCTCCTTATCTCATCCGGCCTTTCTATAATCATGATAAGTATGATGGCAGTCATACATAATAAACTTTTGTGTAAGTATCATCACCGTAAGTATGATGGGTGTGATACTGTATCCCCTTCAGATACAGATTTCACACTTCTGCAAGAGACGAACAAACCGCCTCCTGAAGTAGCAGATTCTATTAAAGAAAAAATAAAATTACCACTAAGGAATACTGCGAGATGTTTGATATAGGTGAACTACACCGCCCCAAGTGACGGTGCTTCCTGCGAGTACAATGCCTGTTCTTGTATGGCAATGCCTGTTTGTCGTAGATTATCAACAAAACGTTGATAGGCTGTCCACAAGCCATTCTGGGATAGGTAGCTTAAAAGAAAAACTATTTATAGTGTGTTTTACCATGGTAACGCAGAGGTAATACGATGACGTCGAAAACGAAAAATGTTAATGTAAAGATGGACGAAAAGTTTGTTGAGATCATCGACGAACATGTTAAAGAAAAAGGCTACAAAAATCGCTCTGAATTTATTAGAGATGCAGTTAGAAGAAGGGTAGAACCACCTCTTAACGAAGAAACCCTGAACGAGTTCCTCGAGGGTATCAAACAGATAGAGGAAGGCAAGAAGTACACCCATGAAGAAGTCAAAAGGAAATTTGATATCGAGTGATCCGATGTACGACGTGGTATACTCGGAAAAAGCTGTTGAAAAACTGGAGAACATGGAATCTGAGATACAAAAAAGGATCGTAAAAAAGTTAGATGACATAAGGAACTTTCCAACGCATTATCTTAAACGTTTAACAAACGTAGACGGATATTCACTAAGAGTTGGTGATTACAGAGTTTTGATCAAATTGAATAAGGAAAGTGAGGAAATATTTGTTGGTACTATTGGACACAGAAGGAGCATCTACGATCGAGAACTGTAAAATAAATCAGGGCATTTCTGACAGAACTGTGCTTAGAGATCTTGAATAGATGAGAGTATCAAAAAACTGTTTAACTTCCCCGAGCAGGCCGAAGGGTAAGGGATGTCCCCCCGTACAACTCAAACCCTACTTCAGCAAGTTAGATCATAAGGATATCTCTTTCCAAAATGGAAAACATTTATTAGATATGAATTAACATGCAAGAGACCAAAGTACGGATAGTGGGCCAAAGAGGACAGGTCACCATCCCTAAAAGTATACGGGAAAAGGAACATATCCATAGTGGGGATAAAGTCGTCGTTAGCGATAGAAACGGGGAGATAGTGATAAAAAAGGCGGATATGTCCGAAGAGCTCAAGGAAGGTTATCAAAATTTAGCTGAACAAAGCATAGAGATGAGCGAAGAGATGTTGACAGCATCCAAAGAAGCCCTACAGAGAAAGTGATAACGTGGAGGTGAAAAGAGGTGATATCGTACTTCTCGACCAAACAAAAGGTTCAGAACAGGGAAAAACAAGACCTGCATTGGTGATCCAAAACGATATCGGGAACAAGTATTCACCAACGACTATCGTTGCTCCTTTGACCAGCAGTTACCAAAAGGTGTATCCTATGAATGTAGAGGTCAGATCGGATGAAATCGGTGTCCAAAAAGATTCTGTAATACTGCTTAATCAGATAGTTACGATAGATATCGGAGCTAGGATAATCAAGAAGTTGGGTACTCTTTCGGAAAGCAAGATGAAAGAGGTCCATAAAGCTATCGAAGTCAGTTTGGGATTGTAGTATAATTCTACGTTGATCGGACCTTTAATATCCAAGAGTTACTACACCTTCAGTACCGAGAAATAATTTTACCTATCTTCCTACGTAAGTAGACGTATGCAACTATCATAGTAGAAATTACCGTAAAGTATATTTACCTGAAATCTTCTAATAGTAGACGTATATGACTAACAAAGACAAAATTAACGTAAAAAACCCTTCATCCTTATCCCCTACAGAACAGAAGATATATTCTACATTATATTCAGAAAGGGTGATAACCACTGATGATGTCAAGGATATCGTCGGGGATCCGCACAAAGCTGCGGATTACATAACTAAGCTAAGAAAAAAAGGTTATTTCAAGAAGATAAGGAAGGGGCTTTATGCCATAGCCTCTCCCGATATGATAGATCAAGCTAAAGCTAGACCTGACAAATTCTTAGTAGCTAGTAAGCTCAGAGATGAGTATTTCATATCCCATCATTCAGCTTTAGAGATACACGGTCTATCTCAGACCATCCAGAATCGAGTTTACATAACGGCAAAGACCCACATCCAACCCTTTACCTACAGCGATATCTGTTACAAAGTTGTAACCACCAAGCATTTTTTTGGTTTTGAAAAAAGAAATCACCTTGATTCCACCATCGTAGTTAGTGATAGGGAAAAAACGATCTTGGACTGTATACGAAAAATAAAGTATGCCGGCGGTTTGGAAGAAATCCTAAAAAGTTTCGAGAACTTACCTGCATTAAACACAAAAAATTTTATTGATTACTTAAATAAGATAAACGAAAAAGGACTTTATCAGAAAACTGGTTTTATCTTGGAACGATTAGAAATAACAGGCTTTGAAGATATCCATGATAAATTGCTATCAAAGGTAGGTAAAAGAACACATTACCTTGACGAGGATAGAGATTCCTTTTATGTAAAGAAATGGAATCTGATGGTTCCAAAAAGATTCGAGGAGTGGATCCAAAGTGCCTAGGCTTGATAGACAGATGTTTGAAAAACTAGCTCAAGAAACATCTTTCCAAGTCGATATTTTAGAGAAAGTTTACAGACTGACAGAATTATTAAACGAACTTGTAGATACAGAGTTAGATGATCTCTTGATCCTGAAGGGGGGCACTGCTATAAATTTCATCTACCTTGAACTACCGAGATTGTCTGTTGATATAGATATGGATTACATAGGTTCAACCAAGAAAGATGATATGTTGGATGACAGGGAAAGAATAGATGGTGTCTCAAGAAAAGTATTCAATATGTTGGGATATGAAACAGAAATAAAAAATCATTATGCTCTGGACAAATATGATCTATATTATCAGAATTCTGTTGGTAACCGGGACAGGATTAAGTTTGAAGTGAATTACCTAAAAAGAGCAACGATCTTAGAACCAATACGGATGGAATTCGACCATATATTCGATATGAAAAAATTGAAAGTCAACACTCTAAAGATAGAAGAGTTGTTCGGTAGAAAGGTGAACGCTTTGGTCCGAAGAGCGATGCCTAAAGACCTATTTGATATCTACAATCTGTTGAAGAGTGATTTAAAATACGATATGGATTTGTTAAAGAAATGTTTCATATTTTCACTATGTTTGGATGAAGATCCGAGGGAAATCGAATACGATATTTTCAAAGAAATCACTTCCAGGGAGGTGTGGGCTTCGCTGACACCTATGTTAAGAAAAGGTGTTAACATCGACCTTGAAGAGATGAGGTATATAGTAGAACCCGTACTTAAGGAGATGTGTGATTTCTCTAAGGATGAGGAGGAGTTTATGAGAACACTTTTTGAAGATGGGATCTATGATATCGATATATTGTTTAAAAATGGAGGATACGATCAATCACTTTTAGATCATCCCGGTATCACATGGCGGTTAAAAAACCTTTGATATATTGAATTGGTGACAAAGCACCTTAAAATTACTGGACGCTCACCTCTGCCGCAATCCGCATCAGCTACCGCAAGCATCCGAGCCTTTTAAAACGACCTACTTGCCCAAGATCAACAACTCATCGATATTCCGTGCAAATTACATCAGTTCTCTCGGAATTGTGAGCGATCTACGTCAGTTGAAATTTGTCACCAAGGTCTAATCCCCTTCATAGAAGAATGGGAACATGTCTCTCCTGAGCTTCGCCATCCTACCGTCGGGGTGGGTGAACACCACTCCTTCCACGTATCCCTTCTCCTTAGCAGTTTCGTACCTCAGCCCGTGCATCTTGGCGTAGAACAGAGGGATGAGATCCTCTTGGAACCAGCGGGAGATGGAGTCGTAGGTCTTGGGGTACTTTCCCCAGGAGTGGTAAACGAGTTTTTCACGACAGTATGTAGAGAAGGGTATCCACAAACGCTGGTCGATGCCGTACTTGTTCTCGTTCCGCTTTGGACTCGGTCCTACCAACTCTCCGAAATACTGCCCGTCTTCAAGGTCATCCATGTATCCCCTGCAGTAGGAATTGATTAGTCCTTTCATTATGAATGCACCTCTTTTACTGAAGAACGGGATGTGGTTCAACCGATTCCAAACTTCTACGATCTCTCCGTCGTCGATAATTATGGATACGTTGGTTCCGTCGAGCTTCTCCACCGCCATCACGGAATCGTCCTCGAAGACCCACTCGTAGCCTTCGTTGATCTCATCGATCACGACGTAGTTGTCGTCCTCGTCGTGTTCCCTGACGAAGGGGCTGTGGAGCTTCGGCATGTTCTGAGCTTTGTATGGGGTCATATTAACACCGGTTTTTGTATGGGCTTTAAGTACCCTTATCCCACGTCAAAACCATTTTCGGACAAGATATGCATAACCTCTTTTTTAACTTCTTCGTATCTAGGCGGATCGATCAGCAGCACCTCCAGGTCCCTCTCCCATTCCTCCTTGGATATATTTATGGAAACTTTACCACTACCGCCGACTACCTCCATCTTCTCAAGGAACAATTTCGCATTCAACGGAATACCCTGTTTCAACAAGAACCAAACATCGTAAAGGTCTCTCCCCTTTGATCTGGAATTCAAAGCACGTAATTTTTCCGCAAGGACCTCCTCCTTTTGAAGACCTAGAGCGGAAAGAACTCTCATCTCAGGATATTCAAAAAATAATCTTGTCCATTCCGGCTCAAGCAACACATCTTCTCTTTTTGATATCTCTATTTTGATACTTCCCATGGATTTTTCAGAGCCGTCGAAAAGAGGACCACGATACCTCAACCGTGCGTTGAAGGATATCTCTTTATCTTCTATTCGATCGATATTTGCTTCGACGCCGTAAGACGTCAAACTATTGGTTACATCATACAATATCTTCTCTATATCGGACTCATCATAAACCGTAAAATCCAGATCTTCGGAAAACCTGTCCAAACCGAAGGCGTGCTTCAGGTAGGTTCCACCTTTGAACACCAAGGAATCATCTTCACGATAGAGCTCGTTCAAGAACAAGGATTGGATGTAATCCTGTTCCAATATGTGCAGGGGCAATTCTATCCTATGGATCTCTCTCAACTGGCTTCTGGTTATCATCTTATATCCCTCTTAACGTACAATTTCCATCGGGAGTTCAATAGGGATCCCTCTTGCGTAGGGTCTAGTTTGGTGTAGGTATGGATCAGTTCCTTCAGCGAATCTTTGTCAAACTTAATACCTTCCATCTCTAAAAGGTAACCCAAACGTGATGCCACCGCTGAACTTCCCGTCAATTTACAGTACTCGATAAGCCTGTCCGTATTTAAATCATCTGACATCGCGTCCCGTACGTGTGATATACCTCCGGAGTACTCCGGATGCCTTAAACAGTCGATCACGGTCTTCTCCATATCTGAAACTACCACTTTACCGTATCTTTCATATCCGAAAAACAGTGAATTTTTTACCGTAACGTACTTGATCTTTTGCCCCTGGAACCTCAACGGTTTCTTTCTTTTGGTAGTGACAAGGAATACTGTCTGCGGAACTTGATCAGTCATGTCGTGGTAGTGTAGAGCACTCCAAAAAGCGATGTAAGACGGTTGGAATATTTCCGGTACGATCTCATATATATCGAGCTGGTTCCAAATCTCAGTCAAGATGAATTTGCCTCTTTCCACCCGTTTGACAAGATCTTTTTCCATCATATTTCCCATTATACGATAAGTATTTTCTTTGGACGTGTCCAGGAAACGATCAACATCTTGGTGTGTGAACACTACCATGTCCCTGGATCTGATCTCAGAGATCACCTGAGCTTCCCGCTTGGAGATGCTTTCCATGTAATCAAGTAATACGTTAATCATATAAATAGTTTACACAAATTGAAGATATCAGTAAAAGTTTCCAAGATGCATCGATAGATTATAGTGGCACACGTACGAGTCAGGACTTACAAATTCGTGTGCCACACATAGTCAAAAACCGGATAATAGGTCACAAAAGTTCGGTTCTCGACTATAACAGTGAATTCAGGTGCTTTTACTCGATTCTAGGGGTTGAACTCAACCATAGACCGGTGTGTGTTCAACGCAGTTCATGATGCCATCTAGATGAGCCGTAGATAAGTTTATATCGGTTCTAATAGTTATCATATTGGACGTGCTAAAATGGGTAATAATAGATTGAAAAAAGTTCCTGGGAATTTTCTGTTTAAAACCTTACGCCCACTGATGTTCTTACTTATAGAGATTGTAGTGGTGTTGGGAGAGATCGCAGATCAATGAATCGAGGGAGATACTTCATGGGCGGTGGAGTACTGACATAACTTGACGTCACACATCCAATGTCTGAATGCTCTGTTCCTTTAACGGCAACATATCTTGTTTGATATCGGGATCTTTTTGTACTACCGATCCGAGCTTTCACATACCCAACAAATAACCCTACCATGAGCTTTCCTCACCGAGAAACTTCACGAACTTCTTTCCCCAAACCTCCCGACGGTCCTTCATGACAAGATCATAAAGTTCATTTTAGGCTGGATTTAACCCATGATATCGGTGGACAAATACTATATATATCTAAATTGTCCCTAACATAATTTAGAAAAAATATAAGAGGTTTTAATATAATCAAGAAAATATTTGCAATCGGATTCACCCTTATGCTAATCCTCAGTGGTATGCTGGTGATGGTAGAAGGCGAAGAAAATTTTAATGAAAAAAAAAGAGATGGAAATAACCTTCAGCGCAGGAGAAGGCACTATTGAAGACCCATTTATTATAGAAGACGTCCACGATCTACAAAACATGGCCGGAGACCTTCACGCGCATTATGCATTGGGAAACGATATAGACGCATCCGAGACCAGCGAGTGGAATTGGAATGGAACAGTTTACTATGGATTCATTCCGGTTGGCAATGATACCCACCTATTCTATGGAAGTTTGGATGGGCGTAATTACACCGTCACGGGGCTGTACATCAAGCGTGACATCCATTACAGCGGATTATTCGGATATGCCCAAGGTGCCACCATTAAAAATATCGGACTGGAAGATGTTATCATCGATGGCGGGCCGGTTACCGGGGGTTTGGCAGGATGGGTAAGAGATGGAACAACCATATCGAATTCATATTCAAGCGGTGAAATCCAAGGGAGGGGAAGTACGGGAGGGTTGGTAGGTAGAAATATCGACTCCTTGATAACAGATTGCTATTCCATGGGTAGCGTCAGTGGAGGTCAGGTCGTCGGTGGTCTGGCTGACGCATCGCCTTTCTTCCGTAGAGCATAAAAGCTTTTAAAATCCGCATCCAGTACCCGAAGAGTGTATTGTAAAACTTTGCTGTATACCCACTTGTACTCGGGATATTCTTCTTTAGTCTTAGGAAGTTGATTTTGCTGTTCGATATAAGATATATGCTTATCATCCTCTTCGAATGCTTTCTTCCTATCTTGCAGTGCAAAGTTGTAGATAAGCCTGCACTTCTCAGATAGATCATTTAAGACATCCTTTTGTGCCTTGTTTGGCCGTATCCTGATCTGTTGTGTGAGCTGCATTATTTATTCCCTTGATCTTCTACGTACTTCTTCAAGCGATCGAGTGTGACCTGTCCTGTTGTGGTAAGGAAGTATGAACGTGACCAGAACTTTCCTTCCCTTAACATCTTCTTGACCTCCGGATAATTCCTTTGTATCTCTCTGGAAGTTAACGTCTTGATAGCATTGATATACTTAGTCAACTCTAATGTTGGATGCCCTTTGAATATCAGGTGGAAATGGTCTTTATCCGTTTCGATATTCAGTACTTCCACATCGAATGTTTCGCTGATATTGTAAATATGTTCTTTGAGTTTGTTGATGACCCCAGGATCGACCAGAGCCTTTCTCCGATATTTGACGCATTGAACAAAATGATATTGAAGAGCGTACACCGAGTGTCTTCCTTTATCAAGATCATATCCCATAGTTGTATGGAATACAAGTATGCTATAAATAATTTGTCCTAGGATTACTGCTGCTTTCATCCCCTAGCCTAGTCAAGAAGACTTCTCGCAACATAACTGTTAAACCTCCCCGAGCAGGCCGGCGACGGCCAGGGATGGGTGGGGTGAGGGATGTCCCACCTTCGTCCAACTCAAGCCCTACTTCAGCGAGCACATTGCAGTGATGTCCTCCCCGGAGAGATCTGAATGATCCTGGGAATTATGATATTTATCGAATCGATGCAATATGTTTGTCAAAAATTTATTGAAAAGGAAGGACAGTCTTTTCCAATTTGTTAAAAACCCTGATGTCGAAGGTACAAACAATAGATGTGAACGTGCACTACGTCACCGCGTCATAGCAAGAAAAATCAGTGGTGGAAGCAGATCTGAAAAAGGGGCTAAAATCTATGAAAGATTGACCAGTGTATATCACACGATGAAAATCGAAATCTGATTGAACATGGAAAAAATATTATTCAAACTTCACACGGCTGAACTCTTACGTGATAACGAAAAATATATTACTTAACCTGCTTTCATATCTTTTAGATGAACGATATTTGGACGGAGAAATACAGGCCTGAACGTCTTGATGATATATACGGGCAAGAAAGGATAATCGAACGGCTAAAAGCATACGTGAATCAGGGAAATATACCTCATCTACTATTTGCAGGTCCTGCGGGAACCGGCAAGACGACCTCTGCCATCGCCATGTCAAAGGAATTATACGGAGACCAATGGAGTGCTAGCTTCTTCGAATTGAATGCCAGTGATGAAAGGGGCATAGACGTTATCAGAAATAAGATAAAGGAATATGCTAGAACTACTACATTGAGTAAGAAGGGATTCAAGATAATATTCATGGACGAGGCGGATTCGTTGACAAATGAAGCACAAGCGGCACTTCGCCGGACCATGGAAAAATATTCCGGTAACTGCCGATTTATCCTTTCATGCAATTACTCATCAAAAATAATCGATCCTATACAATCACGATGTGCTGTTTTCAGATTCAGATATGTTTCCAAGGAAGAGGTGATAAGGTGGCTGGAGCACATTGTCCGGGAGGAAGGACTTACAATATCAGATGATGCATTGAACCTCTTAGTGCGCATATCCGAAGGCGATATGAGAAAGGCTACCAATCTCCTTCAGATATCGGCCTCTACCACAATGGAGATAGATGAAGAAACCGTTCGCCGGAGTGCAAATATTGCCAAACCTGGTGATATCGAGGACATGATCAAAATCGCCATCGAAGGTGACTTCATGCAGGTGAGGAATAAACTTTACGAACTCATCATAGATTACGGTCTTTCGGGTAACGATATAGTTAGGCAGATACATAAGGCCATATACAACATACCCATGGACAACGAGCGAAGGATGAGACTCGTAGATAGGATCGGCGAGGCTGAGTTCAGAATGGTACAGGGTGCTAACGAGCGCATACAGTTGGAGGCACTATTGGCCCATTTTGGTAATGACTTGTACAAGTAGGCCTTACTCGCCTATCATCTTAACTGTTATTTCTCTTTTCCTGGCCGGAACATCCATATCGCAGAGTATTATCTGCTGCCAGGTACCCAGCTGCAGCCGTCCTTGGGTGATGGGAACTGTGAGGCTCGGCCCTATAAAAGATGCCCTGGTATGGGAATGCCCGTTCCCATCTTGCCATCTTTCGTGATGTTCGTAATATATGTCCTTCGGAAACAATCTGTCCAGGGCGGCTGGGAGGTCGTTAAGAAGTCCCGGTTCGTATTCTATGGTCGTTATCGCCGCGGTGGAGCCTGAAACGAAGAATACCGCTATACCCTCGTTGATACCGCTCTCCGTGACCCCTCGCTGACCCTGGGGTGTGATATCCTTTATGTCCAGTTCTTCGTGGGTCTCTACCGTAAATCTTGCTTCTTTTACTACCATGGATCTTTATCTGATCGAAGGGTTAAACTAGTTTCGGTCGCTTTCATGCGGAAGAGTGTCTGGGTTGTTATCCTTCTTCCGACAGAGGTTCGTCTTCCTGAGAGGACGCCTTCTCGTCTTGTTCCATTTGTGCCTCCTCCTCTTCCGCCGGACTCGCCTCTTCTTCTCCTGGTTTCCATATCCCCCCTGCATCTAAACGATTATTTTCTACGCCTTCTCTCCATACGATCCGGAGAAGAGATTCATCTTTATACCGGACAAAAAAAATATCTTCGGATGTTTTGGACGTGACGGATGTAACGGACCTTTAACCAGGTGTCATGTTAAGTATTGCATCCACGATAAGATTTAATAAACGCTGTGCCTACGGATGAAGGATGATCGATTACCTGATGTCAAAGATGGTTTGGATAGTTGCGGCGGTGGTTTTGACCGCATCAGTCCTCGGAGTTTACTCCTGGCAAAGACGCTCCATGGAAGATGTAGCCCTTGACGAACAGGCAGAGCAGGTAGCCGAACTGGTCAATACACTATGTACCACAGTAGGTGATTTCAAAGGATATGTCTCTTTTGACAGAAGTCGTGAAGCCGCATTTTATTTGGACGGGACGGTAAACGGAGAACCCTACAACCTTAATTTCACACAAAATAGTCTTTTCATCGGTCAGGGTTCAAAGGGAAATTGGAAAACCTTCGTTGGTAACGTACACCTGTTCAACCCCTATTTTCTCGACGCTGATGATGAACCCCTTCTCGGAGCGATGGATAGTGAAACAAATCACCTTTTTATCCGAAGCGGTGAGGATTTTTATATCGAATCAAAAAGGTTCGACAGCGGATATAATGTTTTTATCTATCCCGAACCCGATGGAGATATCCGGAACGATATTAGATCTTTGGGCGGTGCGATCAACGAAAATGTAACATGGAAATTCGAGGGAGATCTGAATATGAGCGCCATAAACGCCACATATAACATAGAGGTTATGCATGATACGGTCTTCCTTAGAAATATGTTCTACTATCAAAATAGCACGATCATACCGTTCCCTTTATCGGCGGTACACCTTTGGGAATCAGACAGGTATGTGTATACCCTCGAGGAACTGAATGAATTAAACGATGATAACCCACGCCTATCAGTCTATGCGGGAGATATCATAAGACTAGATAGGCGTGTGATATACCTGGATGGGAATCACACTATAGAAGGATTTTTGTATGTGGCCCCGTAGATATATCACCACTGCACGAGCTCGCCCTTTATGAGTATCATATCCATGTGTGGTATCTCCACACCAAAATCCATCATCCATCGTCCCATGTCCATCCCTGCCAATGAAGCAAGAGCTGGTAAGTTGGCTCCGAAAAAGGCCTTCACACCATCTGCTGCGTCAGCTATCGTTATGCCTAACCAGGTACCTTCAAGTATATCTGAAGACAGACCCCGTGAAGGGGCGGACAGTCTCATGTTACATATATTCTCTATCATCTCCCTGATAGTGAGGGCTATCCATTGGAAAAAGGAAATTATGGTATCGCCGCCTTTCAAACCGAAATTTAGAGAGACCTCTACACCGCTGATCACCGCTTTGAAAAATAGTGATAATTCTTGTATAAAATTCGTTATCAATGAGATGACTTCATCTATGAAATTTTGTATGAGTGTCTTGATGAATTGGATAATGTAGTCCAAACTAAAGCTGATGCTCGTCATGGCTGAAACTGTTTCTCGGAATGTCTTACTTATCATACCCGACAGCAGGGAGAAACCCTCTTCTTCAACGTCCATGATCACCATGGTCACACCTAGGTCGATGTCGGTGACCACTATGGGACCTATGGGTATGGTAACGGTATTGATGGGTACTATGGATGATAGTGCAAGGGTAAAGTCCTGAGTCGGTTCCGGTATATACGGCACTGTAAGATTCAGCAGTGCGCCACCGCCCTTCTCCCCTGCCCGTCCTTGGGCCTGGAACCAAGCGGGGTAAATGCTTTCCGTATCACCCGTAGGGTCCGCTAGAGGGTCGCACTGCCAGTCCATCGTCATACCGCCGGCATTGATCTGACCGAAGGCGACCACGTTATTTTGAAGTACGTTGAGATTGAACCTGTATGAAGTACCAAGGAGTTCGCCCCCGAAGGATACGTCTATGTATCTTCTGATAGAACCATCGTACATGGGCAGACTGATTTCATTTCCATCCTTTCGCATAAGCAACCCAAGATCCAGACCAAGGATGGATATATCTTGTTCCAGGTTTTTGAACCACCATCTATCCCGGAGGTCCAACATACTCTCCACATGTGGTTTTATCAGCTCCTCAACCACATTTTGTATCATATTACCTATGTATTCGAGAAGTTTGGCCGCATATTCCTTTATGGTCTCTACAAGATCGGTAAGAACATCTATGAGTTTACGGATGGCATCGATTATGAAGGATATCGAGTCTTTGATGAAACCCCATAGATGATCCAGGACTGTTTTGATATCCGAAAAGAAATCGTTCGTCATGGTGTAATCCACACCGGCCAGACCCCAACCGGACGACACCGTTATGCGTATATCGAATTCCAAGCATAACGAGTCGTTAACCCATACGGGATAGTGTTCGTTCTCTATGAGGATCGCACCTGAATCGGTGCTTACGTTTACTTGTAAGATGGTCTCCGGTATCGAAACGTCCCAGTAAGTCTCGAACGGTCTTGATGACGTACTCAAGATATTGGTATAATGTGTACCCGAAGGCATTGTTATGACGGAGGATCCTTTGTCGAGGTGTATATATCCCGGTGAGTACTCAATGAATAGCTCTAGATCCCTCATACTCTCCTCCTGTCCGGAAGAATATCGGAAATCTTCGGATACCGCTAGTGGTAAACGCACCTCGAGATTACTCATCTGACTGCTAAGGATCAGGTTGGAAGTGGTGCTCTTCAGCATACTTTCAGTGAGATCGAAAAGGGAATCGCCCATTAAACCCCCTCCGATTATACTCCAAACCATCCTCTGTAAAAGACTGCCTTGTATATCGTTACCGTTCATACTCGTATGGAAGGTAACATCTACGGTGCCGTACATCTCGTTTCCGCTCAAGTCCTCTATGTGCAAAAGCGAGAAAGTGTACCAAGTGTCCTTTTTAAAATCATCATGAAAGAGCTTTAATTCCGTGTAGTCCCAGTTCCACTCTTCACTCCATCCGCCGGGATCGGAGTCTATGGTAAAATTCAAGCTGTCGGGACATACGCTCTTACTGAAGATGATCACTACGGGGGCATTGGTAAGATAACGGGTCTGCCCGTCCCAAGGTGATATGGCTACGACATATGGTAAAGTTTCATCTTCAGTGTAAAAGGAAAAGGGGTTTGTGTATTCATCGCTACCGGGAGGTACATAGAGTGCTTTACCGGCTTCATCCCTCGCATCTATATACACCACATAGCGCATACCAGGGTTCAGCCCTTCATAACCAACAGTTACGGACGTATTATCATGATCCCATTGGTAGGTCAACCCCGATACCTCAGGATAAAAGGTGATATTGAATGAAGTGGTGTTCATGGGTATATTGAATTTTATATCTATGTGGCCTGAAGTGGAAACGTTACGTGTGCCGTTAGCCGGCGAGACGGACACCAGCATAGGCTGAACGTTTTCCTCTGTCAGAAATGATATCTCTAGGTCCGTGCCGCCTACGCCATCGGTGGTGACTATCGAGCCGTCGGCTACGGTGTTCAACTTACTCAGATCTATTTCAAGCACTATCCAAGTACCAGGTGTGAATTTATCGTGGTCGAGTATCATGCTTTTATCATCGTTTTCGAATTGATATTCCCAGCCCCAATCCCCGGATATGAAATCATCTATATCATCCACTAGCTCGACAGGTTCGCTAAAGGTGAGAACGATAGAGCGCTGAAGCTTGACCTCTTCATCTCCCGACGGGTGATACCCCGTGACTCTTGCGTATCCCATAGTTTGCCACTGATGACTTATCGGATGTTCCATCGATGATTGCGTTCCGTTGTCAACATCAAGTATATCTAAGATCGTTAGATTGTAGTGTGTGTATCTTTTGTAATGTTCGTCCGGGGAGAAAAGTGCGATCGTATTGTTATCATGCCAAGATAGGGTAAACTCGATATGTGCCGATATGGTATATTCCAAGGAAGATGGGTCTACTTCTTCGGAGAATACAACGGTGATCGCCTGGTCGGTCTCCCAGTCCGTGCCCTCTTCCGGACTTATCTCTACTATGTACGGTCGGTTATCCACGAGTATATCTTGGAAAACACTATCCGTACCACCCTTATCATCGGTGACGGTGAGTGTAACGGTGTAATAGCCTGGGGCCGAATATACATGTACGGCCTCTTGATCAGTTGAATTATAACCGTCTCCGAATTCCCATAGGTACGAAACGATATGTCCGTCGGTGTCGTAGCTCGATTCTAGGTAAGTAACGATCTGACCCTGGGATGCCGGCGAGGGTGATATCTCGTCTATCACCGCTATGGGTGGTCGATTGATGAATATATCTTCAGTGTCCTGGTGTATGAATCCGTCATCATCTGTGACTGTGAGGGTTATAGTGTGGTCTCCGGCGCTCATAAATGCGGCAGACAGGTTGAAATTCATCTTGTTGGAAAGGTGGCCGTCCATGTTCGAGGTCCATTCAAGGTGCGTATAATTACAGCTTACATACGAACGAAACCGTACGGTATCCTGCCCCATGGTCGCCGGGTTAGGTGTGACAGACTCGATATGAGCCGAACCCGCGGGAGTATTACCACTCCTAGTCCTAGTGTCGCACGGACTATCGTCCGTGACGATGGTTGTATTGTAGATATAGGAATCGAGGGCCTGTATGATAAGTCCGTCTTCGCTGGAATGTTTGTTTTCGAAGTTTACCTCTTCAACCTCCCTGTCCTTGATCTCACCCAGTGTCGTTTCAACATCCGTTTTTAAAGAAAATGCCAATGGTAAAAATATTCCGGACGATTCTGAACCACCGAACATCAAAACATGTCTTATATCTTCCATGGGCGGGGCATCAACGTCGTGCCGCGATGCATCGCATCGATCGTTGATACCTCCCTGTACTATCTCCGTATCTATGATATCGTAAGATACGAAGGCGCCTTCTCCCATTATGAGTGCGGCAGCGGTTCTAAATGCTATATTGCTTATGTAATTTCCTCCCCCATAAAATTCTTCGTAATTATCCTGAAGGATATTTTTGAGATCCTCTACCTGGGGGTCCCCATCACCGTCGTATATCGCATCCATCACTATATCCTTGATAGTATCGGGATTTTTTTTGAAAAAACAGATGGTTTCCTCTATGGCACTGTTGATCGCCAGCTGTATATCACGGAATAGGCTCCTTCTGTCATATACATCGATCTCAACCTTGTTGTATCTATTGATTATCTCTTTGACTTCATCCACGTCAGTTACGGCATCCACGAATCTTTCTATCACGCTTTTTACAAGGTCTTGAATATTTGTTATATCCGGGTTATCCTCATCAGTAAAATGCTCGTTATAGAATCCCTGCCATATCTCGTCGTTTCCATTCAGTATATCAACCGGCTGAAATTGTACCGGGGCGCCGCCTGAAAAACTCACGTTGATGGTGTGCAAAGCGTACTGGTATCCGAGGTGTATTCGATCCGCTCCGCATCTTAGGTATACCGGTTCATCCTCGCCAACGTCGATCTCTATCATCTCGGGGCATGTTTCCTCGCTGGTATCCTCGACTTCGTGATCACATGAGTATGTATATATCCTGTTCTCTTCTGATGTCAACCTGGTTTTGATGGTTATCTCGTAAGATCCGTGGAAATCGTCCGGGAGTTTGGGATAGCCGAATATCTCATCTCCGTTCATGCTGTTGAATGGAAGGTATATATCCTTCACTATGTAGGTTCCCGTCATGCCGGCGGCGAAGGTCTCCCGGACCCAATCTTTTACCAACTTAACCTGTTTGGGATTGATTTCATCCTCATCGTCGTCCGAAGAGGTTAGAAAACTAATAATGGATTTACCGGCATTTGACGCTTTTTCTGCTATGTCATTTAAAGTCTCAACGGTATCGATAAAAAAGTTTGCGATATCGGTGATACCGAAGTAATCGAAGTACTTTAAGATGAACTGATCCAGGATAGCGTACAATGCCTGGGCGATTATGACTTCAAGGTTGAGTTCTTTTGCATCTTCCCTGGACAATATATCGTCGTCGTATCCGAAGCCATAGAATAAGGCGATGATGTCTCCCGGACAAACCCTACCCTTATCTATATATGTATCCAATATCATTTCAAGTTCTACAACACTCTGGGTGGTGCTGTTATCTACAAGTGCCTTTACAGAAAAGGGGTCGTACGCTCTGAACTGATATGCCATCTCCATAAGTATGGCAAGGTTAAGAGCTAGTTCCACATCTTCCAGGGTCAGTATGTCCTCTGTGGCCCCCAAGGATGAGTTGTCCACATGTTCGTAACTTTTCATACCATATCCCATCAGCGTTCGGTATTGTGCGATGGTGGTCAGTATGTAGCGGGTTATCCGTGCTACCTGGCCTTCGGAGCCGTGGAGTGAACTCTCCAGCTCATCCATGTTTCTTTTAATGAAGGGATAGGGTACGTCCACCGTGATATCAACGTTATCCGTACGATTAAGTGTTAGACCGTTGTCTGTGTCTTCCACGATAACCGAAAGGACGCCTTCGACACCGTAATAGAACGAATGGTTATCACGGCCAAGCTCACCCGGGGTGTCCGTTGCCACTTGTTCATAACCGCCTCTGTCTTCGTTAATAGGAATGACGCTATCTATTTCTACAACCTTGCTGTCCATGGACACATTGCAGGTGTCCCTATCCAGTTTTACCTGATACTGCCCCCTCCTCCATCCGCCATTTTCCTCGGATTCATCAAAGTAATTCTCTATGCTATCATCGAAGATGCTAGATACGTTTTCTAGAACCCCCTCACTATTACCATGGAAAGAACTCTCGATAGCAATCAAATGTAATTTCGTTTTGATGGACTCGATTGTTTTATCCGCTGCATTTTCCAGTGCCGATACCTTATCCGCCTGCAGCTTGTTTTCATAATTGAGATTCTCTATGTGTGAAACGTATGCGACAGCAACTATTGAAAGAAGTATCAGTAGTACTCCTAATAGTGCAAATGAGGTGGTACCGAGGTCACCCCTGTCTTTATCTCCACGAATCATTTACCCATCGCTTGAGGTAAAACTCGTATTTAGTTCTTGTTATTATTAAATACAAAAAATAACAAAAATTCTTAAAACCTCAAATGATATACACCAACGATATGATGCTTGTAAAGGGCCCCGGATCACCTATACTGTGCGATAGACTCGCTGAACGACTGGATACGGATGTAGTCGATGTAGACCGTAAAATATTTCCCGACGGTGAACATTATGTACGTCTGCTGGGTGATGTGGACGATGAAGATTGTGTTCTGGTTCAAGCAAACTATCCTGACGACAATCTGCTTGAATTGTTCCTCATACAGGATGCTATATTTGAAAATGGAGCCTCCAGCCTTGTCGTAGTGGTACCTTATTTTTCCTACGGACGACAGGATAAACGTTTCCGGGCGGGAGAGCCGGTAAGCGCGAGAGCTATATCCAGGTTGATTGAGGCACGGTCCGATTCATTCTTCAGTATAGACCTCCACTCCAAGAAAGCACTCGATTTTTTCACCATACCCGCTGCCAATTTGAGTGCCATGCCTCTCCTTGCGGATCATGCGCGATCGTACGATCCGGATATACTGTTATCTCCAGACGAGGGCGGCAAAGAAAGGGTCAAGCTCGCAGCCAAGGATACAGGGATAGAGTGGGATTACTTGATTAAAGAACGTTTAGACGGAGAGACCGTGAAGATGGAGCCAAAAGGGATGAGAGTGGAAGGAAAAACCGTGGTCATACTCGATGATATAATCTCTACGGGTGGAACAATGGTCGAAGCTGCGCGTCAGCTATTTGAACAAGGTGTCGAAGAGGTCCACGCAGGCTGCACCCACGGTTTGTTCGTGGGCGATTCCCTCAAGCGTTTGGAAGATCTATGTGATTCCGTCTTCTGCACAGACACCGTAGAGTGTGAGAGCAGTGAGGTTACCGTTGCTCCGTTGATATTATGTGAGATTTACGGTATAGAATAAACCCTTTTGTTCGAGAACTGTGCGGAATTCCTTTTATACTACACTATTGTTAGTAATGTTATCACACATCAAGATAATTCCTCCTCTTTATTCCTCGTTAAAATAACCTCCTCAACCCTTTTTAAGGGTTCAATAAGGTGTGCAGATGCCAAGAAATATGCGTTTAGGTGCCCGTTTCGGGGTTTTGCTCGTTTCTCTATTCATGATCATATCTATCACCTCCTCTCTTGCCCATGCTGAAGAAAATATTTTAGGAACGGTCAAAGGTATAGACGTGGTGATGTGTACTGATAATTATCCCACAGTTGGCGTACAGAGGGACGGTACAACACTTTACAAGGTTGAATACGTTGAGCTGGAATTCCAATACGACGGTGGTGCATACACTGCAGACCTGGGTGACGGTGATTGGAATGAGGATCCCGTTCCCGTAGAGCACGAAACCTTCCCGCACATACAAATTCGTTTAGATAAGTGGATCGAAGTGGACGAGATATCTCTCGGACACCTACATCTACAAATCAACGTGTTTTCGACGTCAGACACATCGGAGATCACATTTTCCTTTTCCTTGGAGGATATGCACGATCTCCCCGAAGGTAGGGTTGTCATAAATCAGAAGTTGGAGGTCCACGGTAATATTTTGCGCGAGCCCAGGGATGTATTACCCGGAAGGGAATTAATAGAATACTATCGATTCAATATCTTTGAATCACACACTGGTTACTACAGCTGGAGCACCGATGCGAAGGTAGATGGCGTGGAATCCGATACACTGTTCATACCCCTTGACAATAATTTCCTTATAGGTGCCGATTATAACCCGGACGCGGACAGTGTATCCATAGCTTCTTTAGAGCTTGAAAAGACCATGACAGGTAGCTCCATCGTTACAGTACCCGAACCATTATCTCACTTCCCATCCATCGTTCTGGGTGTGTTCATAGGCGGTGCTATCATGGGTGGAATCATCGTTGAAAAGCGCCGTGAGTTCTACAGTGAACGCGATACAACCTCCGTTGTAAGGCTGGAGGATTCACCCTATTACCGGGGTAAGTCTTAGACGATCTCTAACACTCGCAATAGTTCTTCCAGACCATTTCCTTTTTTAGCATCCGTTTTGATCAATTTACCGTGGGGGTTTATCTTCTTGAAGTCCGACTCGATGACCCTTATATCTACATCCATTATATCTGCCAGATCCACTTTATTGATCATTGAAACTTCCGACTGTGCGAATATCAGCGGATGTTTCCTGACCATATCATCACCCTCGGTGACCGAAATGATCACAACGCTCATCTCACTACCCAAGGGAAAGTCTACGGGGCATATGAGGTTACCAACGTTCTCGATGAAGAGTATATCGATGTCATCAAGGGGCAGTTCTTCCAGAGCGTGGTTGATGTAGTGTGCGTCAAGGTGGCAGTCCTTACCGGTGTTCACTGCTACTGCAGGTATACCTATGTTCTTGAATCGCACATAATCGTCCTTGCCTGAAAGGTCGCCTGCTATAGCGCCCACACGGAGATCGGACATCCTTTCGGAAAGCTTTTCTATCACCGTGGTTTTGCCGGAGCCGATCGCTCCCAGGATATTGAAGGCACGGATGTTATGGTCTTTGAACAACCGTGCGTTCTTGTCGGCCAGTTTACTGTTCTCTTCCAGTATGTTCTTCTCCATCATCACATCGCAAGTTTTGTGCATGAAAAGGGACCGGATAAGGTATGTAATAAACTTTGTTTACCCATCTAAAAGATCAAGACTCGTTTATATCAAAGAACTTATTCACCTCTCGACTCGGTTCTTCAACCAACCGAAGCTCACTGAGGTACGGTTTGAAATGTACGGCCCTCTCATCCACTATTACCGCCGCCCCCAGGTCGTCTTCGCTCCTCACCAGCCTGCCGGTGGCCTGCAATACCTTTCTGACGGCTGGGGCCTTCACGGTGTAATCCCAACCCTTACCAAATTTCAGGTCGTAGTAGTGCTGGAGACCCCGCTGCTTAGCAGTGGGCTTCGGATAGGGTATGCCCACCACCACAGCCACCTCGAGCTCTTTACCAGGAAAATCCATCCCCTCACTTATCCTACCTCCGATAACCGAGAGCAATACGCCCCCTCTTTCCTTGAACTCATCTACCATACCCATGAGGTCCGGCTGGCTCATCCCCTGGGCCTCTACGTAAACTTTACAGTTGCCGTCAACGGCGGGTATGCCTATATCGTCGAGTAATCTATAGCTGGGAAAAAATACGATGATGTTTCTATCTACCTTGGCAATGATGTCACTCAGGTAGGTTCTCAACTTACTTATCATCGTTTTATCCCTGTTTATCGCCTCGTATTGAGTTGTCACACCCCGTACATAGAAAGAGGTTTTGTTCTCTTTCGGGAAGGGCGATGGAAATTTTTTTAACTCCGTATCAAAGGGTAGTCCTATGGAATCCTTGTACTCATCCATGGGCTCCAGGGTGCCGGATTGGTGGATAGACGCGTAACAGTAGTTGAGAGACTCGGTGATCCTTGCAGGGTCCAGGCAGTAGCCCTCGAGACCCGGATTGGCACCGCCGTTCACAAGTTTTATGTATTCCGCACGGTCCATGGACATCCAGAAAGATAAAAACTCCGCAACGGCGTGTATGTAGGACCTTGGCAGTTTTTTATCGTCCCTTCTCCGCTGCTGTACTATCTCGCCCTGGAGTTTCATGTCCTTGATAAAGCCGCCAAGCTGGTTACTGTTGACACCCAATGTATGCAGGAGTTCGGAGCGGACCTGATTCGGCGGTATGAGACCGTCTTCGTCAACTATGAATTCATCTACGGTATCCAGAAGAATAGTCTTCAACGACCTGACCAATCCGTTGATAGATAGCTTTTCATCTATTCGGGGGTCGCCGAACTCATCACTCTCGTCCGTTGCCCTTTCTAGCGTGACCGTTCTTAGCTCCGCAGACGCAAGCTCCCTTGCATAATCCGGTAGATTGTGTGCTTCGTCGACTACCACGATGAGGTCGCCCATCTCAACCTCCATCCATTCCAGAAGCCTTCTACGGATGAAAGGCATAAAGAAATATACATACGGTGCGGTCACAAGGACGGCATGGCGGGCCAGTATCTTGGATAGTTCGTAGGCACAAAACCCGTTTTCAGAACAAATATCAAGGAACTCGTCCACCGTGGGCACGTCCTTCTTCACCCGGTCCCTTAGTTCATCAAGGTCGCACTGAAGTAGGCCTGCGTAATAGGGGCATGAAAAATTTTTCTTCCCCTCACCTATCTGACTTATCACCTCTTTCTTCCTATCGCTACAGTATTTGGATAATTCATCGGCGTTACCCTTGGCCAGTTCCTCGTCATTGAGTGCCAGCAGGCATGTGTTGTTCCTTCCCTGCATCCCGATACCGTAAAATCCGCCGATATTTCTCAACTCCCGGATCACCTGCTTCTGCTGACTGTTGGTCCTTGTAAGGTAAACGATACGTTTTTTTTCCCTTGCTGCGAACTCAAGTACCGGTGCCAGGGTGCATATGGTCTTACCGGAACCGGTAGTTCCCTGGTATAACAGATGTTTTCCTCTCGCTAGGCATTCCTTGATGGATGCCATTATCTCGGGCTGGGTATTTCGTGGCGTATACGGAAATAAATGGGGGATGTGTCCTGTCATAAGGTAGGATGATATGCTTCACCGGACTATTAAAGGGGTTGTACCGGGGTAAGGTGAAAGTACGAGTGGTAACGATTATATACTTTTGATGAAATCACATCCCGGTAAAACATGAAGAAAGTTGACAGTGTACTCGAACTGATTGGCGATACGCCTCTTGTTCGCATAAACAGACTGAACCCCAATCCCCAGGTGGAGATATACGCCAAACTGGAAAAGGTGAACCCCATGGGTTCCGTCAAGGACAGGATAGCCTATCACATGATAAAGGAAGCCGAGGATAAGGGTGAGATCGATAAAAACACCGTTATCGTGGAGGCTACCAGCGGTAATACAGGCCTCGGGTTGGCGATGGTCTGCTCGATAAAGGGTTACCATCTGCATTTGACCATGTCACGTTCTGTGAGTATAGAGCGTGTGAGGATGCTTACCGCCCTTGGGGCAGAGATAGAGTTCACGCCCGGTGAAGAAGGTACCGACGGAGCTATTAGAAGGGCGGAAGAACTTGCGTGCGAAAAAGGATATTGGAGACCGAATCAATACGACAACCCTGTTAATTCACTCGCCCATTACCGGACTACGGGAAAGGAGATACTCGAAGCTACCGATGGCGAGTTGACCCATTTCGTAGCAGGTATGGGGACTACGGGAACACTCATGGGCGTGTCGAGGTGCCTTAAAGAACATGATCCGTCCATCAAGTTGATAGGCGTTGAACCCACGGTGGAATACAACATTCAAGGTCTCAAGAACATGTCGGAGAATATAGTGCCCCGTATCTATGAGCCGGAATGGATAGACGAGGTACGGACCATACGGGACGAGGACGCCTTCGAAACTGCAAGGAAACTTGCCATCAAGGAAGGACTTTTCGTCGGTATGAGCTCCGGTGCTGCTATGCACATATGCATGGAGGTTGCAGAGGAGCTGGATGAGGGGTTTATTGTAACTCTGTTCCCCGACGGTGGTGAGAAATATTTCAGCACAAAACTTTTCGATGTGACGGAGTGTATCAGGTGTATAAGGGAGCACAGTCATGACATCGACCATCCTCCGGAAAATCTGACCGATTACATAAAAGAACTGAACAATCTGTTACGGCAAAACGGAGGTATATGAACCATGGGATTCGAGGTGGAGATCGAGCGTGTGGAGGATTACCAGTTTATGGTAAAATTCGACAAAGAAGAGATGGGAGGGTTTCTTACCGATGAAACAACTGACATAGGCGGTGATGAAAAGGGCCCGGACCCCAGCAGACTACTTGGAGCCGCCGCATTGAACTGCCTCATGGCAAGTTTGACCTACTGCCTTAACAAAAAAAGGGTGGAGTTAAGGACCTTCAAAGGTCGGGCTAAAGGCACCATAGAAAGGCTTGACGGACAGCTTAGAATAACGGGATTGGAGATAACTTTACATCCCGAGATAAACAGTGATGACGTGAAGAAACTGGAAGGCTGCAAGAAGATATTCATGGATTACTGTACGGTGACCCAAAGTATCAGGAACGGTATAGATGTCAAAGTATCCGTTGAACCGGAGGTTTGACGGATGGTACAGATGACGTTTTCTGACGATATGGAGCAGGTGGCCAAGGATATACGAGGCTGCACGCGATGTCGACTCCATGAAGAACGCACCAATGCCGTTCCCGGCGAGGGTGATCACCGAGCGAAGATAATGTTGATCGGAGAAGCGCCTGGTAAACGCGAAGATGAAAAGGGAAGACCTTTTGTTGGTAGAGCGGGTCAACTGCTGGAGTCTCTACTAGAATCGGCTGGATTATCAAGAGATGAGGTATTCATCACTAATGTAGTAAAGTGCCGACCACCGGAAAACCGTGATCCGCGTACTGATGAAGCAAAGAAGTGTAGGTCCTATCTTCACAGACAGATGAATTTGATACGGCCAAATGTGATCGGCACCCTTGGAAACCACTCTACCAAAGCCATCTTGGGCGTAAGCGGGATTTCCAAGATACACGGTAAGGAGTTCGAAATCGAAGGTTTTACTGTGATACCACTATACCATCCCGCTGCTGGCCTGTACAATCCCAATCTTGTGGACGAGATGAAAAAAGACTTTTCACTGCTTACATCTTATAAGTAAATTTTATTTAGAGCCCTCCTTTAACTGGTAACTCACACGGGCCCATGGCTTAGGTTGGTTATAGCGTCCGGCTGATAACCGGGAGGTCGAGAGTTCAAATCTCTCTGGGCCCACTTATTCAATCAATTACCGTAGATTCCATCTCTTCCTGTAGATCTTCGTATACCTGTGTAAGTAGAAGTTCAAAATCTTCGTTCCTGTACTCCTTGTATGCCCCAGACGTATTTTGGATCTTGGCTATGAACGAGGTTAAGTCCCTTATTATCTCAATACTGCAGATGAACTCTTCCATTTTGACACCTTATTGATTGTCTGCATATACACCTTTATTAACTTTTCCCAGTCTTAAACGATATTTCCAACGGCAACAACAGCGCCCTTTATTGATACACCAATTTTTTTGACTTCAAGCGGACACCTTTTTTACTTACCACTTTACCGATTATTTTGCCGCCTAGCATCTCTGCAGTATCCTCAGCTTCCTCCACTGAGGTGATGATAGAAAACCCCATCCCCATATTGAAGGTCTGGTACATCTCATGATCGTTTATCCCACCTTCATCCTGCAGGAATTCGTATACCGGTTGGGGTTCGAGTGGCTCCTCTATGGAATATCCTAATTCGGGATTGATCCGCGTTATATTCCTCAGTCCTCCACCGGTGATGTGTGCCATACCCTTGATATGATGTTTCTTCAATGCACTCAGTATCTCCTTCGTGTATATTCTGGTGGGTTCCAGCAACACATCACCCAAAACGCCAAAATCGAGTTCATCTCGATAATCGTATCCCGAACTACCTACCACCTTTCTAACAAGTGTATACCCATTGGAATGTACACCCGAACTGGGTAATCCTATCATGGTGTCGCCCACCTCTAGTTCGTCTCCGTCGATGATATTCTCTTTCTTTACATATCCAAGTACGGTTCCTGCAAGGTCGAACCCGTTTATCAGGTCTCCAAGTGTGGCTGTCTCGCCACCGATTATGGTCATATCGGAAAGTTCAGCACCTTTGTTCAGCCCCTTGCCTATCTCGGCGGTCAATTCCGGGTCAGGTTGTTCCAGTGCAAGGTAATCCACAAAGGCGATAGGCTCGGCCCCCGGGCAGATAGTATCGTTAACGTTCATGGCAACGCAATCTATGCCGACGGTATCAAACTGTTCCATCTCCTTTGCGATCAAAAGTTTGGTGCCGACTCCGTCCGTGCACAATGTCAGAGCGTATTCACCGAAATCAACCAGACCGGTAAATTCATTTTTAAGCGGTGCTCCGAAGCCTTTTCTGGCGTGCAATATGTTTTTTTTAAGGGCAGATATTGCTTTCTCTTCTCTGTCTATGTCCACTCCCGAATCCTTGTATGTCATTCCTGGCATGATGTTAGATAGTCATCGAATACTTATTTCTTTCCGTGAAAATGCGGATACCTTGTACAAAATATTATAATACGTCTCGTACTTTGCAGTTCAAGATGAGAATAATCACAGCGACCGACTTTCTAGGAAAGAAACGTTTTTTGAAACCCCTTCAACAGGTGGTACGAAAGACAGAACCTGATGTATTTCTCTTCACCGGGGGGATATGTAGAGGTGAAGCACACGTAAAAGAAATTGAGGAGGCGACGGAATCGGAGCGCGAACCGAAAAAGACAAAAGACTCATTGATCGAGGAACGCAAAAAGAAGAACGAGGATATCGTTCAGTTCATCGATTTTTTAAAAACCTTGGATATACCATGCCTGATAATTCCCGGCAGGACAGACTCGCCGGTTCCCATGTACGATAATCTCTTATCCGAACACCTAGTTCATCCTAAATTGCATTTCATTCATCTCAAATATGTACAGATCGGAGGTTTCCTTTTCAGCGGTTGCGGCGGATTTATCGCAGATGATAATGAATCTTATTTTGAATATCGTATCGATAAAGAGAGTGTACGTAACAGCATGGAGAATCTAAAGTCGTTCGGACAGGAAAAAATATTGTTGTTCCATACCCCCTTCGAAACCACATCTGAGGATGGTACCATCTTTGGTTCTCAGTGTGTGAGCGAGATAATCGAGTACTTAAAACCTAAGATGCTCTTTTACGGGATGACGCCGCCTGAAAACCGAATGAAGATAATTGACGATTGTGTAACGGTTAATCCTGGACCTCTTGCAGAAGGTGATTATGCAGTAGTTAACACCAAGACCATGAACGTCGAGTTTAAAAAATTGGAGGGAGATTGAAGATGTCCTTAAAACATTACGTCTCAAGTTTTAGTAATAAAGTATGCGATAAGAAAGTTTCAATTGAACTTGAAGTTACAAAGAAAGCACTTGCACACATGAAGACACCGATTTACTTCCCTAGCTTCCCGGGCGGCCCTTTGATAGTGAATCTATTCGCTAGTAGGGAAAGGCTGGCCAGGGCTTTCGGGGTGGATAAGAGTGAAGTTGTAGATGTGCTCGCTAAAGCCGTTGATTCTCCTACGGATGTAGATGTGATCGAGTCACCTCCCGTTCTGAAAAATCGCATAGACGATCCAGACCTCAGGAAATTTCCTATCCCCAAATATTACCCGGGAGACGGCGGACGTTATATAACTTCCGGAGTTGTCTTCGCTGAACTTGATGGAAAGCGGAATTTGTCCTTTCACCGGATGATGCTTACCGGTAAGAACACATTTACTATCAGGTTGGTTGAAAGGGACCTTTTTAAGATGTATAACACGGCAATGGAGCGTGGTGAAGAAATGTATTTCTCCATGGCAATCGGATTGTGTCCGTCTTTATTACTTCCTTCGGCAACAACGGTTGATTACGAGGTCGACGAATTCAAAGTGGCAAGCTCACTTAGAAAAAGTACGATAGGTGAGAAGGTGGAGGCCGCTCGATTGGACAATGGGAGTTTGGTTCCGGCTCATGCCGAATATCTTCTAGAGGGTCGAATAACCCATAACAATGCCCCCGAGGGACCCTTTGTCGATATCACCGGTACATATGACCACGAAAGGATGCAGCCGATTGTTGAAATAGATAGGATATGGCACAGTGACAACCCTATATTCCATGCTCTCCTTCCCGGGGGTCACGAACATTTTCTCCTGATGGGGCTACCCCGTGAATCCGCCATGAAACGCGAGTTACAGCAGGTGGTAGATGTGAAAGATGTTCGACTGACCGAGGGCGGCTGCTCATGGCTGCACGGTGTAGTATCTATCGTTAAAGAAGATGATGACGACGGATATAGCGCGATAGAAACTGCTTTTAAAGCACATAGATCGATGAAAAAAGTCATAGTAGTAGATGACGATATAGACATACATGATGACAGGCAGGTAGAATGGGCGGTGGCTACAAGATTCCAACCAGATAGAGACCTCGTGGTGCTGAAGGGTCAAAGAGGTAGTTCTTTGGATCCAAGTTCAAGTATACCTGGAATTACTGCTAAATGGGGATTGGATGCGACACGATCTACTAACGGGTTCGATCACAGTTTATTCACTAAGGCAGAACTTGAGTGACATCATATGGAAGAACAAGATTTTCCTTATGAATTCGATCCTGAAAGGAGAGAAATTGCCAAGGTATATTCCAAACAACAACTATTGCTGGGGTTGTTTCAGGGTATCCTTATACCGGTATTTTTTTTATTGATAGTATATGTGTCTTCCTTGTCACAGTGGTTGGAGCTATCGTTATCTGGTATTTTGTTAAATACGTATGTATATGGATACTGGCTTGTTGCAGTTTTTTATGTTGTTGCGCTGATGATCGTGGTATTTGTGATCGGTTTACCATTAGCTTTTTATGCCGGATATAAACTTGAGCATGATTACAACCTCAGCAATCAGTGTGCTGGTGATTGGATAAAAGATCAGGTAAAATCTTTGGTAGTTTCACTGATTGTTACGACACCCCTTATCACAGGTGTATTTTATCTCGGAAGGATATATCCTGACTGGTGGTGGCTGTATGCGGGACTGGCATTGTTTGTCGTGATGGGCGTGCTGTCCAATGTCGCTCACCTTATATTACTGCCGCTGTTCTTCAAGACCGAAGAATTGAAGGATGAACAACTCAGTGAAAGATTGAAACGTTTAGCGGAAGACAACGGCGTTATTGGCGTTGAAAAGGTGATCAAGGTTTTTGCCAGTGAAAAGACGGAGAAAGCGAATGCGGGTTTTGCCGGTATGGGGAAAACCAAGAGAATCTACCTTTTCGACACGCTCCTAGATAAATTCCATGAAAGGGAGGTCGAGGGTGTTGTTGCCCACGAGATGGGGCACTATGTCCATCGGGATATACCAAGGTACATGTTGCTTGAAGGGTTGATAATATTTCCGGTATTCTTCTTTGCAGACAGGTTTTTCACAACATGGGCGAGCTTCGATAACATATACAATCTTCCTCTGTTCCTGCTGATCTTGTACGGGCTTTACAGCATAATAGACCCCATAACTCTCGTTTACAGTAGACACAGAGAACGGAAAGCTGACGCCTTTGCCCTGGATGCAGTTGGGGAACCTGCCATAATGATATCTGCTTTTAAAAGACTGTCTGATGTAGACCTTGCAGAAGTAGATCCTAGGAGGTGCGTAGAAATTCTATTCTGCTCACATCCGGCACCGATCAAACGGATAGACATGGCAAAGAAGCGGTTCAGAGAGCGATCATCTTGAGATGCTGTTTTCGCTGATGATATGCACCGAAGGCACCCAATAGGAGACCTATGTACCACAGTAATCGGATGGGTGAGCCGGGGTAGATAAGATCGTGTACCTGGCCAAGGGGGTAAAAAATATCTCCCATGGCGATCAACGTGAACCCGCACGCCATGAAATACCACCCCTTGGAACTGATTGTCAACAGTACCAACATTGCTAAGAAGAGGGCGATTACTTCTACAAAGGCGAATATTACATACATGTCTTTTTGGATCTCAAAACCTCCTTCCATGGCTGGTAGCACTGCAGACACGATGGTTAGGAGGATCCACCCCAAAAATGTTATCGCAGCTACCGTCATATATTTTCTTTCTATGTCTAGGCCAGTGGTATATAGTTTAAGTAAAATGCCTGCTATCATGGCGGGTTTAGAAATAAAACGTAGGATGAAATAAAGTGTACTACCGCCTCCTAAAGCGTCTGATATAGTTGCAGCAAGGACCATTACCAGTGCAAACATAAGGATTATCCATACCCAACCTTCCTTACTTTTGATACCGTAAAGTGAAGAAGTATAACCGAAACTGACTAATGCCACGGTTATCGATGTAGTCCCTATGATTCTGTCGATGAACCAACCCATACCTACAAAGGGTACAAGAGAAAAGGAGATAAGGGATATCGCCATGAGAAAGATGTACATATTTTCTATAGCATGTGACGAACTGAGTTTCTCCATGGATAATTCTTCATATTTTTTTATCATTCTATCGCCTCCAATTTACGAAGTTTTTTCAGGGTATTAACTCTCCAATTTTCAGCCTTCCTCTTGGACATGAAATCGTACAAGGACGGGATGATATGACTATCAAGGGCCTCCTTCATCACGTCCACCGTAACATCTTCGGGTGTTGCTCCTTGGCTGATAACCGCTTTCTTTGTGATACCAACTGAAAGTATATCCCCCACAAAACTAAGTTCCTCGACAACTATGTTGAACACTTTATTAGGCATATGTTTCACCTTTTTTAAGGATTTTCAGCAACCATATATGATTAGCGGTATATAATTCTATCGTATTATTTCAAATAGTACAGTCCTTCTTCGTTTCTGAACGAAAATGATATATAATAAATGGTGATAGCATCATGGCCTTAGAGATTATGTCAAAGGTAGATGAATGACTTTTCTAATAGGTCGAAAGTAATCATACGCCCCGACTTAGCTCAGTCTGGCCATGTAGGAATGAATTCCTACTGCTCGGAAAGCG
>CAZAMQ010000004.1:34618-59824 GCA_964486225.1 uncultured Thermoplasmata archaeon
CCTCATAGGCTGGCTGACAAACAAACGCAACCTTCCCGACTTAGCTCAGTCTGGCCATGTAGGAATGAATTCCTACTGCTCGGAAAGCGGAGCTTTCCTCATAGGCTGGCTGACAAACAAACGCAACCTTCCCGACTTAGCTCAGTCTGGCTAGAGCGGGTGACTGTAGTTGAAACCTACAGGGTGGTAACCCACACCCGCCCCACAGCAGAAATCATCAGGTCCCCGGTTCAAATCCGGGAGTCGGGACTTTCTCCTTTCTTTTTCATCTAGCATTAGCTCTGGTTCCAAGTCTGGTCAATCCATCTCCTATGTATATACCAATTTATCGTTTCTTTCTTCTCTCCCAGATAAACGAAAATATTGCCACAAAAGGTACGATAATAGCTATGCTAACTGAAGGTAAATCCGAGTCCTCGTCGCCAATATACACTTGTCCCTCGGTGTCCATTCGAAGGTTTTCGTATTGGTCGTTGACAGATACTTGGGGAGGCGGGCCACTTGAAGTATAATTGTAATTAAAAAAGTAATAATACGCCTCAAGGTGATCTCCGATCCCATCATCTGTCCATGTGGTTATCCTGGTTGCATCACGAGCGAAGAACTGACGGTTTGTAGTGTCTATATTGATCCATTCACTGTTCCCTTCGTTATCCACAAATTGCATCCGTATCCAACCATGACCACCCCATTCATCTATCGTTCTGTCATACATGATGCCAAGCTCTATCCATGCTGGAATGTCAACAGCTCTAGCTAGAGAGATAAATAAGAAGGACTGTTCATCGCAATCACCTTGCTGTGAATTTAGAGTCCAGTAAGCGTGTTGGGGGAGTCTGGAGTCACCACGTTCATAATTGATGTTGTTAGTTATCCACCTGTAGATAGCCCTGGATTTATCGTACACATTGTCTTTATCTTCGGTCAACTGCTCTGCAAGATTTGTGATGCTCGGATGACTCGGTTCTATCATAACATCGTATCGCCCATCTCCGTTTCTATCTACCGGATTATCCTCTCTGTCGGTCACTGCCCATTGATCCTGGTTGTACCTATCTTTTAATCCCTGCTCAATGTCATCAACGGTGCCTGAGGTTTGCGAATTGTAATCCCACTTGACAGTTCTCGTTTCTACCCTATACCTTATTCTTATTTCCTCTGAGTCATCCCCTTCTAAAGAATCTTCCCAGAATACCCAGTCACGACCGAATTTTTCACCAGTAATATAGTCTAAACCCCAATCAACATAGTTGATGTATTGTATATCTCTTTCAATAATATCAATCGGAAAGGGTGTATTTACTTGATAGTTAATATCTCTATTTGTATCGAAGGTAATGGTCCTCTCTATTGTAAACTCTGCAGTTTCAGGGTAAACTGGACCCATCCATAGAGGTGAGAGAAGATGGTTCAATGGTCCGAAGAACAGTGCTATCAATAAACCTGCTACAATAAGTATGGCTACTCCTTTTTTCCACATTTTCTTTTTCTTTGGTTGGGGAGGCGGGCGTTTTTTGTTTATTTGTTTATTAGGTACATTCTTCGAAGTGTTTCGATGAGTCTTTACCGTATTAGTAGTATCAGTTGTACTTGCATCAGCAGGGTAATACGTTTTTTTCGGACCTCGGTAGAAAAAGTCGCTATCTTGGTCTTTAGTCATCTCCGTTATTATCAGCATTGTCCTTAATATACATTTTCACTCGTTTAGTACTTTATTTGCTTTTTTCATCTCCCGAGGAATAGTCTTCGGAATTATATCATGGTATACGTACAACAATAACACGGTAGCATACACGGCACCCATTATCAGTAGCGAAAAGATACGGATCTCCGCCGTTTCCGAATCAAAAGGTGTGCTCCACACCATAGTCATCAAGAAACCGTGTCCTCCTGAGATCAAGAAAGCTTTGAGGAGATAACCCCAGAAATCACCTATATAGGAACCGTAGCCAATGATGGCGCCTGTAGAGCCGTGGATCAGGTTATAATTGTAGGAGAGCAGAAAAACGAAAAATATAGTTCTAGCATCAAGTTCGGTGAGTTGTGCATAGTATCCGTATATGAAAACCATGGTGGCCGCCACACCTATACCGAGGGCCATACCGTAGAATGTAGCATCATGTTTCAACCGGAATGGCTTTTGGAGGAGGATAAAGAATTTTATCAACTCTATGAGGAATATTAAAGCAAGTGCCCATATAAATTCGTGTATTGGCAGGTATATGGAAAATATGCCTATGAAAAGTCCGATAACCATACCGAAGGCGACCATAAATAAAGCTTTGTGGTCTTTAAAATAACCTTCGAACTTCCCGAGCACGAAATATAGTAGTACTATGGCAGGTCCGAAACCTATCAAAGCCATTACATTAGTTACGTTCATGGATTCATCGTATTTGCCAGTAAGTATCAACCCAAATAATATTTTTCGAGAGTTGTATACTCGGGTCCTTCACCTTTCAATACGCTCTTTTTCAACTTTAACTTGGTTACTCTTTGTCCTCCAAAATCATGGGCGGCATAATCGTTTAAGACGGCTTTCAACCGGTTTTTGTTTCTTCCGCCCTTGACCCTTGCTATCGTAATATGAGGTGAAAAACTCCTTTTCTCCCGGGTGAAACCCAAGGGGACGAGTACTTCTTCTATCCGGTGTGCGATATCGGAGAGCTCTGCAGTTTTTTCTACGCCTATCCATACTACTTTCATATAATCTAATTTTGGGAAAGCTCCCGCACCCTTAAGTTTCAGTTTAAAGGGCGTGTGGTCTCTAACAATCGTTCTTACCTTATCATTTATATCTACTACGGTATCTTCTTCCGTATCTCCCAGGAATTTTACAGTTATGTGAATTTTTTCTGGATTCACCATATTCAGACTTGCCCCAGTTTCCCTAACATCATGGATGAAAGTCCGTATATCACTCGTTGCTTCGATGTCCACGGAAATAAAGCCTCGAAATGTCATATCTATACAGATTGAATAGTTATTCTTAATTCTTTCGGTAGAATTAAATTTAATGCTCCTCAAAGGATTCTAGGGAGAGAAAGGGCTTCATCCCTCATAATCTAAACGGCCTTCGCATACCCGATAATAGTCTGGAGATATCTTATCTTTTTTTTGTTTTACCTCTCTATTTCTTCCTTTCCTTAACCAAATCCATATAAGTATGATGATTATGAGCAGCAGCACCAAGCACCAGTAGTCGACAATTATATATCTAACGCTATCTTTCTCCTTTCGAATTGATTCTCTTAGTACCCGTCCTTTTTAACATAGACATCATGTGCTAATACGAACTTTGTCTTAATAAAGTTAGAGGCGAGAACGTGTGGCACAGCTCTCTATTTTTCAATGAGCTTATTTCAACTACATGAAAATGCTTATAGTGATGTATCCTTTCATATCTCTCCCTCATTCGCACCCACACACATTCGTTCGTGGGCCCATAGATCAGCTCGGAAGATCGCTGCCTTCGCAAGGCAGAGGCCGCGGGTTCAAATCCCGCTGGGTCCATCTCATCATATTCGATGGACCCACCGTGATTTTTCAAACACGAGGAATCGGTGATTCCTCTGCCTCGGAAATTTTTTAAAAAATTTCCTCGTCCCGCTGGGTCCATTTTTCAGGGAAAAATGGTGGATTGGAAGCTTTGCTTCTGAGAAGTCCATATATTTTCGAAGAGAATCAATGGGCATAGAGAATGCCCAAGCTTTCTGAGTGGTCTATTAAAACACTTTTTAGTGGACAGCGAAAAGTTCGTCAGAACTTTTGGTATTGTCCATCATCATTACGGTTCAATATTTTATCTTCGAGCTCAATTGTAAGGATGATGAGAGATATATTTCAAGGGGGAAAAAATCTTTCATTGTCATTACTTCGCTTCATCCTTAGCGTCAACGAGGGTTCGTGGAATTTTTATGAAAATTCCTATAGACACTCATAAAAGGAATATCAAAATCACTACTTACACTACAGAGGAACTTCCGATGCTCGATATACTTGACGAAATTTTGGGAGAGTAACATATGTTTACCCTTCAGAAAAACAAAAAAATTATATCCCATGGGACGATGCTACTGTCGGTACAATGGGCAAAAACAAATACGATATCAAAAGAGGGCACTTCAAGAACATCGAAGACGGGAAGTTGGAAGAATTGATTGATGATGTCTTCGGTTCGGTGGAGTGCAAGGATGAAAAGCTTATAACGGATTACGGTGCCATCAAAAATCTCGAAGTATGGACGGAAGGAAGAACTGGTCTCTGGATCGATGTGGAGATGGACGAGGCACCCGAAGATGAAGTAGCTGTAGATACCATCTCCAAATGGAACAAGTTTCTTCTCGAAGCTACGGGCTTTAACGCCAAGAAACGAAGCAAGAGAGCCAAGAAAAAGGTCAAGAAAAGTTGACGAATTCCACACTACCGTCCTTGAGATGATACAGTCCGCCGAGCAGAGCTACTCCGTCTTCTTCAACTGCTTTGCGTATCATCTCACTACGCAGGGGTAGCATCTTCATCTGTCTGATGATGTTTGTTCTGGGATGATCCGGGTGAAGGTGAAAACTGCGGCGTATTTCATCCAGTATCGGGCTTTCGTCAGTCTCTGCGTTCTCCGAGGCCGCCACCGCCCCGCAGCTGGAATGCCCAAGGATCAGTAAGATATCAACATGTAGATGTTCCACGGCATATTCTAAAGAGAAGATAACAGAAGTATCGATGGTGACGTTACCGGCCACCTGGACGTAAAATATCACCGATGTTTTTCTTGAATATGAGTTCCGATCCCAGGGAATCCGCGAAGGTGAGTACCGCTATTTTCGGGTGCTGTTCCAAGGCGTTTTTTTTATCTATTCGTGACACTACTTTCGGAATGGACAGCAAGACCCGGCCAGGTCATCTTTGACGTCCTCGATCAATTCTTTATCCGGCATGGCTATCCTTAAGACCTTACCTTAGGGTCGAAGATATACGCTAGGAACGCTGCGAGGAGACACAATGCCATTGCGGTATAGAATGCGTAAGCAAAACTCAAACCTAGATCCTGCACCACGCCTGCAAGTATGGGCCCTGCGATACCACCGACGCCGTAGCTGGTGAATACATAGCCATAGTTAAGACCTACGTTTTCGGTGCCGAAGCTGTCGGACGTAGCTGCGGGGTAAAGTGCAAAGTTACCGCCAAAGTTGAAGCCTATTGCAGCTGCCACGATGAAAAACGTGATCGGGTTCAAGACGGAAAAGAAGAAAAACCCCATCATTGCCGCCTGGAAAAGGCACATGGAGATGATAGCCTTTTTACGGCCGATCTTGTCCGATATCTGACCCCATGCGATCCTTCCGATGCCGTTCAATATAGGTAGACAGATAGCAGCACCGATGACGGCAAAATTCGATGCGTCCACATCGCTGTAACCATGTGACATGAAACCTTCGGCGGGGTCGTTTGCGAAATTCTGAATGTTTCCTATCACCATCAATCCTGCAAGGGCACCGATTAGGAACATCATCCACAGCAGGTAGAACTGACGTGTTTTCAGCATCTGTTTGGGGCTCAAGTCTTTGATGTGGGTCCCTTCGTCGTCCGAGGAATTATTGTTGTTGTTCGGTTCCCATCCCTCGGGTTTCCACCCTGCCGGGGGGTTGATCATCACCAATGAACCCAGTATCACAAGTGCAAAAAAAGCGATGCCGTATATTCTGAAACATAGATCCACATTGGCTATGGTGTATGCATATTCACCAACCTGCCTGGAGATTATGCCGGAAAAGCCGAGAATGGGTGGAGGATTCGCCAGCAAGATCCATATGAATGCGCCGAAGCCAAAACCAGCGACTGCTAGGCCGCTTACAAGCCCTTTTTTGTCAGGGAACCATTTCAGGCCTACGGCAAGGGGAACAACGTATGCCAGGCCTATACCTGCACCGCCTATCACTCCGATACCGACCAATTTCAAGGGGAAGTTCGCACCTACAAAACCACCTATGAGATAACCCAGGCCTAGGAGAACTCCGCCCAGCAGGGCGATGTTGCGCGGCCCGTATTTCTTCTGTAACCTTCCGCCTATGATAGTAAAAATGGCGAAGGTAGCCAATCCGGCACTGAATATCGCCTGGGTCTCAGTACTGGAGAATCCGAATTCACTGGGTGCGATCCCGTTTATTCCTTGCAGTGGCCCGGTAAAGGCGGACCAGGCATATATAGCTCCCAGCGCCAGCTGGATCATTATAGCACCGATGACGATTATCCATCGGTTTATTATCTTCGTATCTTCTAAAGCTTCTGTCATCTTACGCACCTAATTACAAAGAGATGTATGTTTGCTATTGGGATATCAAATATAAGGTATTCGATATCACCGCCCCGGTAAAGATACACGTGAATGGGAACAGTATCGTTTGGTCGATGATGACGACATAGTCGTGTCCTCCTTTATTTTCAGATTGTCCGAACCCATTATGGTTGATGATATTCCGATGATCAAAGACGGCTATCGAGGGTTCCTCTTCGATTTTTTAGACCGCTGGTATAACGTATTGAAGGTTTATAACGATGAAAAATTCGTCGGTTACTACTCGGACATAAGAACACTACCTGAACGCATCCCGGGTGGTTACCAGGCCACCGATCTTGTTCTCGATCTTTGGGTGTGGCGTGATGGAGAGTACACCGTACTTGACAGGGACGAATTTCGGGATGCACCTCTTGAAGAAATGCATCGTAAAAAGGCGGAAGCGGTACTATGGGAGCTGACAAAATTGGTTCGGGAAGGAAAATATCCTCCGAAGATAGTGGAAGACATATCTGCGAACATTGTATAGCGGACCGTTCAATATATCTCTTCCCGTTATGTGATCCATATTCACTTTTTTATTGCCTTACCCGTAAATAATATAGGGCTATATTTCAAGCACCACCCACAAAGATTTATCTATCCTCGGTTATCACTTATCGTGTCAGTTTATATCGGTAAATGCAGCGGTTACGAAGATGCGGAACGGATAATTCGCGAAGGCATCGAAAGCCTTGGTGGTATATCAAAATATGCCTCGCGGGGTGAAAGAATACTATTAAAACCCAATCTGCTCAAAGGTGCCGCTCCTGAAAAAGCGATCACCACCCACCCGGATTTTTTACGTGCGGTGGTTCACATACTCGAGGATAATGGGGTGGAAGTAATCATCGCGGATTCTCACGGCGGCCCCTCTTCCGTAAAGATGCTTCGTAAGTTCTATCAGAAGTCTGGTTGGCTGGAGATAGAAAAGGACACCAGTGCCAGATTGTGTTATGACGTTTCGGAAACAAGAGTTCCGTTACCGGAGGGGCGTGTGATTAAGTCGGTACCCGTACTTTCGATAACACAGGAAGTGGATGCCATATTCAATCTGCCCAAGTTGAAGACCCACGGACTGACGGTGTTCACAGGAGCGGTGAAGAACATGTACGGTGCTGTTCCCGGACTTACCAAGGCAGCATTCCACGGTAAGTATCGGGGCATCGACCGTTTCTCAAAGGTTATTTTGGACATCCACGATGCGGTCAAACCCGAGCTATCCTTGATGGACGGCGTGCTCGGTATGGCTGGAAATGGGCCAGCTGGCGGCACACCGCGGGTGCTCGGCCTGGTGCTCGCCTCACCGGACGCTTACGAGTTGGATATAGCTGCCTGCCTGGCAGTTGGCATACCGCCGGATAAGGTGACGACCATAAGGGCCGCTGGAAACATCGATCGAAGGATAACATACACCGCTCTCAAACCATCTCAGATAGACCACGTTGTAGATCATCCCAAAGGCGGTTCGACGCCATGGTGGATACCGGATTATCTAGGTGCGGTCTTGTCAAATTTCTACCTCAAACGCCCGTCCTTGGACCTTAACGAATGTACTCTATGCGGTAGGTGCGCCGTTATGTGCCCTGAGGATGCTATCAAGATGGGTAAAAATGGGCCTAAGATAAGCTGGCATCGATGTATACGCTGTTACTGCTGCGTCGAAGTATGTCCCGAGGACGTTCTGTCTTCAGATTAAGATAGTCCGGACTCCAGCTCTTCTATCGTCGCTTTCAGATCCTTTGCCTTCACCAGTCCCGATGCTAGCAGTACGCCTTCAGTACCCAGTTCCAAGGCGCGTTTGACGTCTTCCCCGTTCTTCACGCCAGCACCACACAATACGCCCACCTTCAAGTTCACCTGGTTGACCATCCTCACTGCTTCTGCCACAAGTTCGGGTTTCGCCGTTGATACTGATATATCGCCCCCGATGAGTTCCGGGGGCTCGTAGGCGACGAAGTTCGGGTTCATGGCTGCTGCTGCTGCCGCTGCCGCAGGATTATTGGCGCACACAACGGTTGTCAAACTCGCGTCCTTACACTTAGATACCAGCATCTCTATCTCCCACAGTTCAAGGGTGTGTTCTGAGTGGTTTACGAGCGTACCCACGGTTCCGGCATCCACCGCGGCTTCGAAGAGGGTATGACCGGTATGACTGCCGGGGTTAACCGCATCGATATGCTGTGCGAATACGGGCAACTCGGTGCTCTTCACAGTCTCCCTGAGGTCGATGGTCTGGGGGCACACCACCCAGTTGCCCTGTGCATATTTCTCTATGTTCATGGTCAATTCCAATCCTCTTTTACCTACGGATTCGTTATACGTTTTGTAATTAACCATGATGACGGGTTTTGATTTCATCATTATCGTAAGGTGCAACCGTGTCGTTCAATTAAAGAATTGCGGAGAATTTGGCTTAAGTTAACGACATGGTTTCGCCCGGAGATGATGATGCTGTCATCATATACATCGCGGCCAAGCTGAAGAGAGAAAAATTTTTTGGACGTGGTCAAGCATCCGTCAGTTACACCTCCCTCTCAAAAAGTTCCCTGCTATCCAATGACATGGAAAAATCGGTATCACCTATATCCTGAGACGTCAGTTTATGTCGTATTCGAACCTTAAGGAAGATCATTTTACGTCGAAAGGTTGGGTGTAAATAAGGAGAAGATATTGTTACCCCTTTCAATAAGCTCGAACCACGTTACCTCAAAATGAATTCGAAAGACTTTAAATCAACTTCGATCTTACAAATGCACATGAACGAGTATGACCCACAGTCGATCGAGGAAAAATGGCAGCGCAGATGGGATGAGTCTGAACTCCACCGTGCAGAAGTAGACGAGGAAAAAGAATCATTTTACATAATCTTTGCATATCCGGGTATATCGGGCTACCTTCACCTTGGTCATATGAGATGTTATACCTATACCGATTTTATCGCACGGTACAAGAAGATGAGAGGTTACAACGTCCTGTTCCCGGCGGGTGCACACCCCACGGGAAATCAGGTGATCAGCCTGGCCAAGCGTGTGCGCGAAAAGGACTTTACCGTTCTGGAATACCTCAAAGCCAACGGTGCAACCGAAGAGATAATAAACCGATTGGACAACCCGGACGGTGTGATAGAATACTTCAAGGAGACCTACATAAAGGAGTGGAAGAATTTTGGACTACACATAGATCTTAGCCATTTTACGGATACGTCGAGGGAAGATTATTCACGTTTTATACGATGGCAGTTCAAGAAGCTAAATGATAATGACTTACTGACGCAGAAGCCCTACTATGCGCCAGTGTGTAAAAACTGCGGTCCGGTGGCCGTGGATCCCTCGGAGACCGACCTCACAAGTGGGGGCACCGCGGAGGTACAGGAATACACTTTACTCAAATTCAAGTTCGGCCAACGATATATAACCGCGGCTACGTTACGACCGGAGACCGTATACGGCCAGACCAATCTGTGGGTGGATCCTGAAGAGGATTTTGCAGTTGTCAAGGTAGGCGACGATGACTGGATAATGAGCCCTGCAGCCGCTAAAAAACTCGAATTCCAGATGGAAGACGTGAAGGTGGTGGACCATATCAAAGGCGAAGATATGATCGGTAAGAAGGCGACGGCACCGGTGGTACACCGTGATATACCCATATTCCCGGCGGATTTTACCGATTCCGATGTGGGCTCGGGTATAGTCACAAGCGTCCCCAGTGACGCACCCTATGACTGGATAGCATTGAAACAGTTAAAAGGTGACCATGAACTACTGAAACGGTACCATCTGGAAGAGCAGGCCGAGGAGGTCGACCCCATCGAGATAATAGAGTCTAAGGAGTGGGGGACGAACCCGGCGGAGAAGATAATCCGTGAGATGGGTATTGAATCCCAGGATGAAGTTGAAAAACTTGAGGTGGCCACCCAGATGATATATCGTGCCGGCTTCCACGTGGGTACCATGTTGGACATATGCGGTGATTACTCGGGCATGCCGGTTCAGGAGGCAAAGGAGATGGTAAGGGAGAAGATGATAGAGGCGGGAGAAGCAGACATGTTCTACGACCTGTCGGAAGAAGTGATCTGCAGGTGCGGCACCGAAGTGGTGATGGGCAGGATACCCGACCAGTGGTTCATACGGTACTCCGATACCGAATTGACTGAGAGGAGTAAAGTACACGCTAAAAATATGAACGTCAAACCGAACACCTACGCAAATACCCTGCCGGACACCCTTGAATGGTTCCAGGACCGATCATGCGCAAGGCTGGGCAACTGGATAGGCACCAGATTTCCTCTGGACGAAAGATGGATAATCGAGGCGATAGCCGACTCCACGCTGTATCCCGCCTATTACGTAGTCGCTAGATATTACAATAACGGAGAGGTGCAGGCAGATCAGATGACGGAAGAGTTCTTCGACTTTGTTTATCTCGGTATGGGTGACGCAGACGAAATATCCGATTCAACAGGTATCGACCGTGACATATTGCGTGAGGTAAGACGGGATTTCATGTACTGGTATCCCTTGGACCTCAATCTCGGAGGCAAGGAGCATATGACGGTGCACTTTCCCGTATTCCTCATGAATCACGTTGCCATATTGGAAGAAAGGCACAGGCCCCGGGGAATAATGGTCAACTGGTACCTCACCATGACCGGTGGCAAGATATCGAAATCCAAAGGCGGTGCGGATCCGATACCCGACGTTGCCGAAAGGTTCGGTATCGATACACTCAGGCTGTATTACGCTCATTCCGCCAGCCCCTTCGTTGATAAGGAATGGAATGAGAACGAGGCGATGAATTACAGGAAGAGGTTGGGCACTATATGGCGTACCGTATGCCGGATGAGAGAAACATTCGGAGGGGAAAGCACGGTGGACGCATTCCTCAGATCCAGGTTCAACCGATTACTGGCTAAGGCGCAAAATTTCATGGACGATTACAGCATACGTAAAACGGCCAACGTGATCTTCTACGATATACCCGGCGAGATAGACTGGTATTTCAAGAGGGGCGGCGATAACGCAGTTCTCATGGACGAGATAGGTGAGAAGTGGGTAAAGCTCATGGCACCCTTCACACCGCACATGGCGGATGAGCTGGGCGTGCGGTGGGACATCAAGTATGTGACAGCGGAGCTGCAGCCCGAGGTAGAAGAAGATGCGATATCCGAGGTCGCCGAGGGCAGTGAAGAGTATCTGAAGGGTGTGATGGAAGACATTAAGAACATACTTGAGATAGCCGATGTAAAGGGCGATGTGATCCACATCTACGTTACACCTGGATGGAAATCTAAAGTACTGGAAAAGGTCCTTGCCGAGCCTGATAAAGGCATGGGTTTGATGTCCGTTCTTTTGGACGAGACGGACGCACCACCTAAAAAACTATCGGGATACCTCAGATATCTACTCGAAGAGTTGAAGAGGAACCGTGACGCGCTGGATAGGGCAAGTCGGTTGAAAGAGTTGGAGATACTGGAAGGGGACAGAACGTTCCTTGAAGATGAATTCGATGCGGTCATAGAGGTTCATCTTGCATCCCAAGATGTTTACGATCCAGGCAGCAGAAAGGACAAGGCGGTACCGGGCAAGCCAGCCATCTACATCGAATGAGGTGGAACGGACTTCAAAGGCGAAAAGATCAAAGCCGGCCATAGTTATTATGTGCCTCTTATGAAGTGTGGTGATCGAATACATAAACGGTGAATTCACCTTTTTCTATCCTATAGAATGCTTTGAAATCACCGATCGGTATACAACATCATCCGTACCTTTGATCACTTCTTTCTTCATCCCTACCCGGGTAAGAGTCCTCTAGTTTTTTAATGCTTTTTTGATATGATCTTCTCTATCCGGTAAAATAAGAACTTCAAAGTTTATTTATTATAAGATAAAATGTCTTGGGGAAGACCTTTGGGATGTGAACAAAGATCATGGAACAAAAATCTTATATCCTGAAACCCTTATACATAATCATGAAAGCTGTAATACTGGCAGCAGGAGAAGGTACCAGGCTGAGACCTTTCACGGCATCGGAGCCCAAGGTGATGATACCTGTGGCCAACAAACCCATTCTGCAGTACGTTGTGGCATCTCTGGTGGCTAATGGTATAACTGATATCGTCATGGTGGTGGGATACAAACGTACGAGCATAATGAATTACTTCGGTAACGGGGAGGAGTTCGGCGCTCGTATAGATTATGTTAACGAGGAAAAACAGCTGGGGACCGCACACGCACTTTATCAGGCATGTGACAAGGTAAAGGACCAGTTTCTTGTATTACCGGGCGACAACGTGATATCCAAAAAAACCATATCCGACTTGCTCAAGAATAAATCTGATTACTCGGTTCTCATAACCAGAAGCAACGAGTCCTCCAAGTACGGAGTAATCTCCATGGTCAACGATATGGTGGATGACGTTGTGGAAAAGCCGGAAAAGAGCCCGAGTCATCTTATATCCACAGGTATATACGCACTGCAGCCGAAGATATTCGATTATATAGAGGAATTGATGGAGGAACGAGCGTTCGATATAACCTCGGTAATACACCGTATGCTGGAGGACCACGAGTTGAAGGGTATAATTACCGAATCAACGTGGATAGACGCCGTTTATCCCTGGGACCTCTTATCGGTAAATTCAGCCGCCCTGGCACACATGGTAAAATCATATACCGGCACAATAGAAAGAGGTGTAATGATCAAAGGTAAAGTTCACATAGGTGAAGGAGCGGTGATTAAAGGCGGTTGTTACATAGAGGGTCCCGTAATAATCAGCGAAGGCTGCGAGATAGGTCCTCATGCATGTATATTACCGTCGACAAGCATAGGTAACGACACGAAGATAGGTCCCCTGACGGTGGTGGAGAACTCCCTGATAATGGAAAGTGTCGAGGTCGGGCCCAACTCTGTTATTGAACATTCCGTAATAGGAGACGGTGTTAACATAGGCAGCAATTTTGCCTCGCATGTGGGTGCCAAGGAGATGATAGTCGAGGAAGGAGTCAAATTACTCGATATTATAGGGTGTATGTTGGCTGAGGACACCATCGTAGGTAGCGGAGTAACCGTAAAAGAAGGCATCATAATAGGCTCGAAATGTACCATAGGCTCGGGTGCGGTTGTAAGGGATAACATCCATTCTTTCAGCAAGGTACTTTGAAGGTGTAGAACATGTGTGGAATTGTAGGATATATCGGAAGCTCTCAGGCGGGTGAGATCCTACTGAAAGGTCTCAGGCGTTTGGAGTACAGAGGCTATGATTCCGCCGGAGTGGCTGTCAAGGGTGAAGGTGGGATAGTCATAGAAAAAAAGAAGGGACGGATAACCAATCTGAACGTTGAAAACATAATCTCCGGTAACATAGGTATAGGTCATACCAGATGGGCAACCCACGGTAAACCCTCCGACGTCAATTCGCATCCCTTTTTCGACTGTACGGGATCATTATCCGTCGTTCATAACGGTATCATCGATAACTTCGTCACTCTGAAAAACGAGCTGGAAAAAACCGACCATGATTTCACCTCTCAAACGGACAGTGAGGTTATAGCACATATGGTTGAGTCTCACTACCGGGGCGACCTTCTGGATGCGGTGACCAAAACGAATTCCAAACTGGAAGGCTCATACGCGGTTGCGGTGATGCATCGTGACCATAACGAATTGATAGTCAGCCGTAACCAGAGTCCTCTCGTTATCGGTGTGGGTACGGAGGAGAATTTGGTGGCATCTGATGTTCCTGCGTTACTGGACCATACTAATGAGGTAAAGTATCTGCAGGACGGTGACATCGCCAGGATAACCCCTGACACCATCGAGATATGGAACAAAAAAAGGGAGAAAGTTGACCGTAAAACCAAGGTGATCAAGTGGTCGGTGGAAGATGCAGAAAAGGGTGGGTACGAGCACTACATGCTCAAGGAGATACACGAACAACCGAAGGCTATCCACGACTCTCTCCTTGGTAGGTTGGCAGAGTTCGACGAAGTCGATTTTTCGAAATACGATATCGATCATATCAATATCATTTCCTGCGGCACGTCTTATCATGCGGGATTGGTTGGTAAATACATAATCGAAAAGATCGCAGGTATCCCATGTATGGTAGACCTTGCATCCGAATACCGATATTCATCACCTCCCGACATATACCCATTTACAATCTTTATCAGCCAGAGCGGGGAAACCGCGGACACGATAGGGGCTGCAAAAGAGGCTAGACGGCGGGGCTGCAAAACACTGGCAATAACCAACGTACTGGACAGCTCCTTGACCCGTGAAGTTGACGAGGTGATATACACACAAGCCGGCCCCGAGATAGGTGTTGCTGCAACGAAGACCTTCACCACACAGCTCATAGTACTCTACCTTATAGCCATCGAGATGGGCCTACAAAGGAACAGATTACTCATAGAGCAGGCGAACACCTACCGCAGCGAGCTGAGACGACTGCCTAGGCGCGTGGAGGTTCTGTTGAACGAAACAGAAGATATACAGAGCATCTCAAAAAGAGTACTGGCCAATGCCGAAGATATTTTCTTCGTCGGCAGGAACATAAACTATCCCGTAGCACTTGAAGGCGCGTTGAAATTGAAGGAGATCGCATACATTCACGCAGCGGGGTATCCCGCCGGTGAGTTGAAACATGGCCCCTTCGCATTGCTCACCAAAAATACTCCCGTTATAGCTATATGTGTTAAGGACCATACCTATGAAAAGATGCTGGGTAACATAGGCGAGATAGCCGCCCGTGAAAGTCCTATAATAGGTGTGTGTGAAGAGTCGTCTGAGCTTGAAAAGCTATGTGACGAGATTTTTTTTGTGCCCGATCTACCCCCTCTATTCTCACCCGTTTTGATCAACGTCGTCCTACAGCTATTCGCCTATTACACCGCTTACAACCTTGGCAGGTCCATAGACAAACCCAGGAACCTGGCGAAGAGCGTGACCGTTGAATGAATGCGAAATTTAACATTTATGAAGAGCACAAAAAGGAGTTCTGGATATTTGTTCTGATAGGCATACCCCTTATCCTATCAGTAGGCTGCATCCTTTGGAGGGAGTTATTTTGGGACGCCTTTATCTGGAGGTATCTATGGGGGCCGGTGATGGCGGATGCGAAAGACACGACCATAGGCGAGGTTTCCGCAGGTTACAACCCGGTGAATACGGTTGTTTACGGTATCACCCTCATGGTGGCCCTCATAGGTATATACGATCTGATAGAATATTTCGACATCTCAGTAGATACCGGTTTCGTATTATCCCTCATGCCTTGGGTCATACTGGGTGGCTCCCTACGAACCCTTGAAGATGCAGGATTGTTCGGAGTGTCCCTGTCACCATTGTTCATATCCCCGGTCATCTATCTACTGCTGGGTGTGGCCGCGGTCCTCACAATGCTTCTAGGGGCTGTTATATCTCAAAGAAAACAGAGCGATATGCTTAGAGCAGCAGTATTTGTGATACCGTTGATCGCCTATGGACTTCTGCGGCTGCCTTACAGTCTCCCCATCGGTACGTTGGGTGCCGTCGTACTTTTGATCTTTTTCATACACGGCCGGGGAAGACACGTTCTCGACGAGAGGTACCTCTTCTTCACCTACGGAACCACTCTGCTTATCATCTCACTATCTTACAATGCATATCTCATCTGTTCCTTGGAAGGGGCTAACCCCTTGGAGCTGCTGCTGATACCGGTTATCACGGTCATCGCAACTTTTTCTTTCGCTTTCGTACTATTTACATACGATATTCTGGGTCCCCCCTCTTCTATACTCCGGCTGTTTTTCTTCTCCAAGCTCAATGCACTGATTATATTCGCTCACTTTTTCGACGCGTCCGCCACCTATAGAGGGATCAAGTATTTCGGGTATACCGAGAAACATGTTTTGCCGACTTATGCTATAGAGTTAGTGGGGGATCCTATCGTGATGTTCTTCCTGAAACTAGGGTTGATAGCAGTGGTGATACTGACTATTGATCGTTTTTACCACTGGGAACTCCGCCAGTACCCCCGTCTGACAACCCTTCTCAAGTTTGCCGTCATCACACTGGGGATGGCCCCCGCAGTGAGGAACGCGCTGAGGCTGGCCATGGGTGTATAAAAAAAAGAAAGGGGGGAGATATAGTATCGTGATGGACTCAGGCAAAGACAGACAAAGGGGTTTTACGGGTTAGAGTGCATCTTATGAAATTAAGGTTTTAAATAATCATCTCGTACTGCCTTTGCCTGGGTCATAGCCCGTTCGATCCTTGCCATCTTTTCGGCCTTTTCAGCAACAAGCTCAACACGATAATATAGCATGTCACGGATGGCGGTTCTAATGGCTTCTGAACGGGAAGGGAAATCGTCAACTTCCACCAGGAAGTCCAGCTCTTTGATGAAGTTCTTCGGGAGCCTTATTGTTATCTTCTCGGTATCGGTCATTGATTCCACCTGTACATCTAAACGACATCTTTTGTCTGTCGTATGACTGACATATGACCTACAGTATTTAAAAATTTCTGTTAAAAACAGGGTGAATTTTTACACAAAAAGGAAAATATTTTTATTGTATATATGATTTTCCCAACTGTGAATAAGATATATACCGTAGGCTACGAAGGCAAGACCGCCGAAGAATTCATTAAGTTGCTGCTGGACAAGGACGTCACCCATCTTATAGATGTCCGTTCAATATCTAAATCGGCAAAAGATGGCTTCAGCGGCGAAGAGCTAAAGGATTCACTGTTCGGTAAAAGTATAATGTACGTTCACATGCCGGGATTAGGAGGCATGGTAGATGGAGATTATAGAAATTTGATGGAGAGGAAAGAATGGATGAAAGCTTTTTCCGAGCTAAAAGCCCTTGCAGAAAAAGGTCCTACGGTGATAATGTGCCTTGAAAAGGATCCCGCTAAGTGTCATAGGAGGTACATCGCGGAAAAACTGGAAGACGAGGGCTGGGAAGTTATACACATCGGTAAGGGTGGAAGTTGGAAGGAGAAGCGGTTGGACGACTTCGCTAGGTGATCAGTGATAAAAACTATCGTAATCTATCTGTTGACCTGCCCGAGATACGATGACGACGGATGCCTCCTCCGAGATATGCAGGTTGGTCAAGCTCAACCTGTAAGTCCCGCTCCTGAGCATGAACCAGCTATTCCTCGGTGAACTCAGATGAATATCTTCCTTCAAGTGTAAAAATTCTGTATGTTTTCTCCAGCTCATCCTGTACTCGATAATGTTTGTATCTCCTCCGACATCGTCACCGAACCTCACGTGTGACACGCCTGCGACCACATTGCCGGATATGTCGAATTCGATATCCTGACAGGAGAGGTTACCTTCTTTGGAGATGACCGTTGCAAGGCGGATGATCTTATTCAACTCCTCCCGTAAGTGATTATCCAGTTCGGCACGGCGTACATTGCGATAACTGATCATACACACGGGAACAACTGTAGCTATCAGCAGAACCATGACCATGAGCTTGAAAGGCATCTCCATAACACCTTTACTCTCCTTTCTCAGAGTAGCTTTAGAGTTCATCAACACCACCGATGATACCGATCTCGATAACTTCGACTCCCATATACATGCGTCCGCTTCTTTTAACAAACAAAGATGTCCCTGGTCCGGAGATGTCCAAAGGTATCGGTGAATCGTCGCTAAAATTGGATACAAAAAAATCGCCCAGACGATACATATCTTCTCCTCTACCTCTGATGGAATATCTTACATGCTGACAATGGTGTATCTCCTCTCCACCGATCTTCACGTACTCGATCCTTGCCATAGGGTGGCCAGAAAAATCCAGTTGAATTATACGTGTGTTACCCACTTCTGAGGAAGACACCCTCTCGACGGTATGTCCCAACTGTTTCAATTCACCTCTGAGATCGGTTTCCGTCTGACCCCTGATGTACACCCCGGCAAACCCCCATATGGACGGGATAGCTATGACCATCACTAAGGCTATGATAAATAATTCCAAGGGGATCCCCAGTACGTCACCTTTATCATCGTCGGAAAGTATACACATCAGAGGATACTGAATATCAAGTCAGTGATAAATCTTTCTTCCCCGTGAAATAGATAATGAAAGCACAAGACTTATTATATTCCTATTCGTAAGAACAGTTGTATGGCAAGTAGGCCAGATGATTACAAGAACGACCTCGAGTTTATCCAAGCCGAGATAGGAAAGCGTTTTACCGTTTACAAGACCGAGGTGGAGTACGATATAGTCAACGTTTACGTACGGATAATGCAGGGAGATGATTTCGAAGAGAAGTTCGACGATCTCCGAAAATACCTCGTACCCCTTAATTATATCCCATTTCTGCGGGAAGAAAAGGGTGAATACATAATAAGTGTTAAGAAACAACCGGAAAAAAAGTTCCGCTCCACTAAGGTCAATCTGATCATGTTGATAGTCACCCTGGGTACCACCTTGATAGCAGGCATGTGGTGGTGGGCATCTTACGACCCAGGCGAGCCTATGCTCTCTATGTACAATCTGACCAACGGTGCCATATTCTTTACGATCCCCTTGATGGCAATACTCGGTATCCACGAGATGGGGCACTACTTTATGGCAAGACATCACGATATTAAGGCGTCTTTACCTTTCTTCCTGCCTTTCGCACCTCCCCTGGGCACCATCGGGGCCTTCATAAGTATAAGAGAACCCATACCAGACAGAAAGTCACTTCTAGACGTCGGAGTTGCGGGCCCTATCTGCGGCTTTATCGTGGCTGTTCCCGTCTCCATACTGGGACTCTACCTAGGAGGAGTCATGGATAAGCCCCTTCCTGTGGGGTTTGAAGGTGTGGCGTGGGTCATCAATTATCCTCTTATCTTCATGGCGCTGGATTTTATACTGCCTTTCAGCACGGGTACGACCATGCATCCTACGGCATTCGCCGGTTGGGTCGGGTTCCTGGTTACCGGTTTAAATCTACTGCCGGCCGGACAGTTGGACGGTGGACATATAGTTCGATCTTTACTCGGTGATCATGCGAAATACACCAGCTACGTTGCCGCGGGATTTCTTGTTATCGTCGGTATCCTCTTCTACCCGGGTTGGTTGATATTTGCAATATTCCTTCTTTTTTTCGTGGGTTTGAAGCACCCACCTCCTTTGAACGAACTCGGGAAGCTCGACCTCAAACGTAAAGGCGTCGGAATCATGGCTATGGTCCTGCTCTTGACCTGTTTCCACCCTATCCCCATAGGCGAAGAGACCTTCAGTTACGATTTCAGTATAGAAGCGGACGAAGCTCCTCATCAAATAGTAGCACTTAACGAGAGTGTTGTTTATACATTGACCATAGAGAACACGGGTAAACCGAATGCGGACATATACAATATCAGTTATCGCATACAGAATCATTCGTGGAGCGGACAGATATTCCTCCAACGTCACGAGAACAACGAAACCTACTGGGAATCCATCGAAGGGAATCACACGAGAATCGAGCTGGAGCCGGGTGAAAATCACAGCTTTAGACTGGAGATATCACCGCTTCACGGTGCAGCGGAAAAGACCGATGTGGTACTGTTGGTTGAATCAGATGCCACGGGTAGGGAAAGAGTGAAAAAACTCACCGCCGAATTGGACTATTCTTTTGAGATGGACATAATCGGTGATCGTGCTAAATTGGTGGATGAAGGGGAAGCTAGTTTTGTTATCGATATATCCAATAGAGGAAGGGATGATACATATCTCGTATCACTGAAAGGATTGAGCAACGAAAGTTGGTCTGTCTATTTCGTTCATGGACACCGCAGTGGTGGTAACATGACCCTGGATGTACCTTCCGGCCGAAGGGCGAATTTCACCACCGTTATAACATCCGACATTACACAACAGATGGAATTCTATATCGGTACACGGGACATCGCCACCCGCAGCGGCGTAGTGTTGATAATCGCTACCATCGAGATAACTTCGATGGGTAGTCATAGATCGGAGACGATAGATGTATTCGGTGTGATCCCCTGACGTTCAATCCCTTCGGAATATGCAGAAATAGCGTTCCAGGGATGAGTGTACTCTTGTACGGTAAATCTCTACAGGTGTGAGATATTCACCTCCTAACCGGTAATATTTTTTCTTCGGGAATATGACAGACATGTAACCTTTCACCTTCAATTTCTCTCCGGCGCACTCCAACAGCCTTCGGTATATCGCATCGATATCTTCACCTCTGGAGCTTGACGAACGACCGTAGGGCGGGTCTGTTACTATACGATCTATATCATCAGGTATATTGTCCGATACGTCTCCTTCGGATACCTCGACACGGAAGCCGAAGGAACGCAGGTTCCTCCTGCAGCCTTCCACCATCCTTCGATCGTTATCTCCACCGCTTACCGTATATCCCATGTCCGCAGCCTCGAGAAGTATACCGCCGGTGCCGCAGAACGGGTCGTGGATGGTCATCTCTCTTGCCGGTCTTGCAAGGTTGACCAGAGCCCTTGCAAACCTGGGTTCAAGGGAAACAGGTGAGAAATACGGTCGGTTTTTTACCAACCGACTGGCCAGCCGTTTTTTATCGATGGTATAGGCCAGTCGACCCACAACGCATCCGTCGCTCACCAGTACGATGATCGAATGTTCCGGATTATCCAGGTCTATGGGGTTGTTTCCGGATATCTCATCTCCTAATCCCTTGTTTATGTCCATGGTATGCACCTTCCTTCCGGCTATACGTCTGGTGATCACCGCCGCACTGCCAGGTGGTAGGATTATGCCGGTCTTTCCTTCAATCAACTCCTCCTTTTCGGTGGTTACCAGGTGATATAATACACGATGGGTCAACCCGAGCTTTTCACCTACTGACCATGGTTTCGTATCCGTTTCCACATGGAAGAGGCCTTTCTGTGTATCCGATACACGGTATTCGTAACCATGTCCTTCCAAGATACCTATTATTTCACCTCGTGCAAGGTCGTAGTAGGGTCCGGACAGTTCGAATACCAGTTCGTGCATGGGTGACGATCGCAAAGGTCGGTAAAAACCCTTTGGAGGCGGTAAGACTAAATATCTAATGTTCATATCTCTTTATCAGCAGATATAAAGGTGTATTCCGATGACGAAAAACGACGATAAAGTGTTCAATCTGGACGAAGACAGCTTCGATGATTTCATAAATGAAAATAGCAGAGTTGTGGTAGATTTTTGGGCAACTTGGTGCTCGCCTTGTATGGCTATGGAACCAGTGATCAAGGGGCTCGCGGAGGAGTATGATTCGAAGATATCATTTGCTAAGGTGAACGTCGAGAAGAATAGAGGCATCGCGTCCAGGTACGGTATCCAGGCGATACCTGCATTTATATTTTTTAAGGACGGTGGTGTGCAGCATCAGGTAAAGGGGATGTTAAAGACCAAAAACTTCGAAGATGAGATCAAGAATGCCTTCGAACTTTAGAGTTCGTCGATAGCCTTCTTCATGCCCTCATACCACTTATCAAGATATTCCAAGGTCTCTTTCTTTATCATGTCCAAGGGTCTTGCCGAGTAAGTGAAGTAGTAACCACCTTTACGGATGTTGTGTCTCTCTTTGTATACGAATCCACACCATACCAGTTTTTCCAATGATCGGTAGGCGGTGCTCTGGTCTCTATCGAGTTTCCCGGCGATCTCTTTTGAACGGAATTCATCACCCAATCTTAGTATATCGAGTACCTTTTTATCGAGCTCAGAAAGGCTGTACAGGCATTGAAGTGCATAATCGCAGTCAATATCATCCGGTTCCGAAGGCATATTCATATCCTATGGTTATGCGCCCGGTGTACTTAATCATTTTCATCCGACTAACTCAACTATCCTCTTTGCGGTGACCGGCCCGATGCCCTTAACCTTCCGGAGCTCTTCTTCTTCGGCCTCGAAGACCGCTTTGACGCTTCCGAAATGTTCCAGTAGTCTTTCGGCCAGCATGCCCGAGATATTGGGCAGTCCTTCCAGTATGAATAACTTCGAATCTCGTGAAGACATGCTTTTTTTATTCTTACGCAAGGAGGAGGTATGTTTTTCTTTATCGCCACGCGAAAGGATGGCATGTATAAGTGAGGCAGTCTCCCGTTCATCCCGGGTCATCAATACGGGTAGGTTGAAATCTACTGCCAAGGATGCCAGTGCACCGTAGATAGCTTTTTCGTCAATGTTGCGTCTGTTAAAAAGCCCCTGTCCTTCGATGATGATCATAGGTCTCGTGTAATCCCTTGAAAGCGCTTTTGCCTGAGAGAACAATCGTCCGTTGATCAATGATTCGAGAAAATCATCAACGGATTTTCTCTCTATGACGGTGTTCTCGAGGACTAGGTAATCTCCCGTGGTCAGCCGGGCGGTATTGATCTTTATACCTTTTTGAAATAGTTCTTTCACCACCTTGCTGTTCTGCTCCCTGGAGTCTATGGTGATTTCGCAGGCAAAATCCTTATCGTCGTCAGTTCCAGGGTTAAAGTCAAAGATGGACTTCTGGTCTTTATCAGTTTTTTCCGATACATCCACAGGTTTTTTTTGCTTTAACTCCTTCTTGCTCTTTTTGGTGATCACCTTATAGCTTTGGTCTTGGCTAGCGCTAACTTGCGAGCCGGCTACCTTCTTCTCGATCTCCTTTCTAAGGCGGTTAAGAATTCGCCACATATTTTTTTCCTTGTTTCTACTTGCCCAGTAATATGCTTCGTCCCTTGTGTTTTTTGTTATCAGTACGGTCACCTTCCCCTTCCTCTTTCTAGCCGTTCTCCCCCGCCTTTGTATCGTTCGTATCTCGGATGCCACAGGCTCAAAGAATACCACAAGGTCCGTGGCTGGTATGTCCAGCCCTTCTTCGCCTACGCTGGTGGCCACGAGTACGTTATAAGTGCCGTTCTCAAAATCCTTTATCGCCTTTACCTGCTCACGCTGTTTCAGGCCTTTGTCGCCCTTTTTATCTGCCTGCCCTACAAAACGAACCGGGCGTACACCGTCCAGATCGTTCAGTTTATCCTTCAGCTTCTTAGCGGTGTGCCTATAGGAGGTGAATGCGATCACCCTGGAATCATTATTTTTATCGAGCTGCTCCTTCACCACTTCGATGGCCTTTTCTATCTTAGGATGTTCCTTCTCAACATGCTTAAGGAGTGACTTCACCTCTTTTATCTCATCACTCTCTACCAGTCGCTTAGCGGCAAGGGTACCGCCGCGGCCGGCCTGATTCTCCATCTTCTCCAAAAATTCAGATAATGAATCCGGGCCTTGGGTTTCCGCTAGGTCTATCGCATGGTCTAATTTCAATGTGGAAGCAACTACACTGGCGGCGTTGTACAGTGATTTATTTCCGCCGGCGTTCAACCGGGCTCTTATCTTGCGGTTCGCATCCAGTATAGCTTTCTTTGATATCTGGTTCGGACTTCGACCAGTAAGAAAGCCGTGTCTCCGGAGGTCCTTGATGTACCCCTCACGTAAATCCTTCATCTTGTTGACTATCTTGCGCTGTGTAGGAGGTAGACTTACGTTCACCCACTTGTAATCACGTTTTTTTATATAATCGACAACGTCCGGGTCGTATTTTGTTCTTATCTCTACTTTTTCGAACCCCAGATTATCACAAACTGAGAGTATCTGGTCAACCTCGCTTCCCGGGGATGCGGTAAGTCCCAGGGCTAGACCGTCGGCCTCCGTATATTTCTCACCGATGAAAACATAGGCGTACCCACCCACGCCGCGATGTGCCTCGTCGAAGATTATCAGTGATACGTCGTCAAGGGAGATGGATTGTGACATGAGGTCGTTGCGTATCACCTGGGGTGTGGAGACTATCACATCGTTCTTTTTCCACAATTCCGTTCTGTTCACCGGCTTGACCTCTCCGGTGAATATTGCGGGTTTGCCCAGCTTCATAAGTTCTTCGATATCTCCCGCATGCTGGTTGACTAGTGGTTTTGTGGGTGCTAAAAATAGTATCTTACCGTCGGGATCCTTTGCCTTGATATCGGCCATCACCATGAAAGCGATGATAGTCTTACCCATACCGGTGGGCAGTACTGCAAGCGTGGACACATCTCTTGCTACTCGGGCTATGTTGACCTGGTATGCCCTCTCTTCTATCTCTCCTTCCTTGATCAAAGGATGCTCATAAGCCACGTTATCAAGACCATCTGTTACTATTTCAATACTTTGTAGGGGGGTAGGTGAAAGTTAGATACCTAAGTTCTCGTCCAACTGATCCTGCATCTTGCTGCCCATGGCCATCTCCTCTTCCCATCTTTCCAATCCCTCGAGTATCTCCTTCAATTTGTGCAGGCAGTTGATGCAAACCCACTTGTTGCCTATTTCCTTTCCGGGTATCTTTTTGTAGGTGATCTTTTCACAGAAGAAGCAGTAGTGCATCTTGTTTGTGTGATGTTCGGCATAGGCCTCCATCCTCTTGCCTTCCAATAGACCGGAGATCAGTTTATCCCGGGTTTTTTCTTTCGAACCGTCCGTTCGTTCTTCTTTTTTGCTTTCTTCCACCAGAATAACACCTTCTGTTACCATACAGGTATTACTATATTTAAGTTTCTTGTCGTCCGATGTCTTGTGCAAGCTTTCAACCTTCGATCTTTTTCACAAGTAGGTAGGGTCCAACTATCTCACTCCGTTCAACATGGCTGGGTAAAACGGTAACAAAATGCCACGCAATCAAAGATTCCGCTTTTTTTTATATCTCACTCCGTTCAACATGAAAAATGCCACGCAATCAAAGATTCCGCTTTTTTTTTCACAAATGAAAAGAGTAATAAAAATGATCCCGGAAAAAGTGTTCCCACAAACCTTTTGCAACTATATAGTTTCCCGACAACTATATACATACATACATACATAAAATATATAGGTAAATATTATATAGCTCTACGTTGT
>CAZAMQ010000005.1:0-44499 GCA_964486225.1 uncultured Thermoplasmata archaeon
CTTTTCAGCTTTCACTCACGATACTAGTTTGCTATCGGTCTCGGGACGTATTTAGAGTTGGAAGTTTATGCCTCCCAAGTTCACGCGCGATATCCAACGCACGCTACTCTGGATACCTCGAATCATCTTTCCACCTATCTCCTACGGGGCTATCACCCTGTATTGCACAACGTTCCAGAAGATTTCGGATTGGGTGGGGAAGATGTACCGAGGTCCAAAACACCACATCTCCCCTTCATTTCTGAGGGGATTCGGTTTGCTCTGCACCGTGTTCGATCGACTTTACTAACGGCATCTCGATTGATTTCTTTTCCTCTCCCTACTAAGATGTTTCAATTCGGGAGGTTACCTATCCTTACGGATTCTAAGGGGAAGTCCCATTAGGCTATCGTGGGATCTAAGGTTCCTTGCGCCTACCCCACGCGTATCGCCGCTTGGCACGACCTTCGTCGGCGCCCGAGCCGAGCCATCCATCAGGTGGTGGAGTGACTGCAGCATATAATTCTTGGACTGGTACACATCCAGGTCTGCGTATGAACGGTAATCATCGGACCTGGGTGGTCCTATACCCTTCCCCGACAACCATATTTCATGTCGTCGGGTGCACATTTCACCATGTAATATATCACTACGTTGCATGGTGTATTTAAACCTTATTTTATTCCCTATGATTATACATAATCAAAGGGGGGAAATCGGCCTAGGTGTCAACTGATATAAAAGGCTTTGGTACGGGGTCGTGAGTAACGTGAAAATATAGGATCAAAACTAACTCATGTATTCTCGTCTATTTCGTATCTTTCTAGAGAATCCTCCGCCGGTTCGGTGTCGGCCCCACCTTTCTTGAGTTTGAAAGATACTAGTGCTATCGAGATGGCTACTATGCACATCATCAGACCCATCCCTGGAGCGTCATCATCTCCGTTGTCGTCTTCGTCTGGTGGTATTATTCCGCTCAAGAAAGGGTAAGTCTCTCCATCGACGATATTCCAGACGTAGTCAGTGTTACGGTCGTCAGGGTCAGCGACACCGATGATATCCCAGTTTGCATCGTCGGTAAACGTGCGTATGTCCATCATCTCTTCCGTGGTCTTAGGCTCGCCCTTTCCCGTGTCGAACTGACCAGTCGTCTCTAGTTCGTAGAATGAGTTCGACACCGTGCCACTGTTCTCTCCCACGAGTCCGCCTACTCGACGGTCACCGCTCACGGTTCCAGTTGAATACGAGTTCGACACCGTGCCACTGTTCTCTCCCAGGAGCCCGCCTACCCGACGGTCACCGCTAACGGTTCCAGTTGAATACGAGTTCGACACCGTGCCACTGTTCTCTCCCAGGAGCCCGCCTACCCGACGGTCACCGCTAACGGTTCCAGTTGAATACGAGTTCGACACCGTGCCTTCCCAATTCCCTCCTACAAGCAAGCCTACATGGGTGTACCCACTCACGTTTGCATCGGCAACACCAATGTTACGAACTTCACCATCCGAACCAACATGTCCGAACATACCTATTTTTACAGCAAAGGGCATATCTATGAACAGATCGGATAGCGTATAGTTATCTCCGTCGAATTCCACATTCAAATATGGGATATATAGGCCAGGTACGGTTGATAAGTTTATGTCTCCCGCTACCCTGAATTTATAACCCTCTTTACCAGCGAACCCGAGAATATCCCGCAGTCCATCTATATCCCTTATCTCGTAATAGTTGCCCGATGGAACCAGGGTCTCACTGTAATCTGCTATATCGAGATATAGATCACTGGAGTACCAATCCTGGTACTGTGCGTCAAAAATACCTCCGATCGTAATATGATGCCCGTCATTGATGAGAACGGAATCGATATTATAAAAGCTGTTCGACACCGTGCCTTCGTTTCCCCCAACGAGTCCGCCGACATACACAAAACCGCTCACGTTACTGGTAGCAAACGAGTTCGACACCGTGCCGCTGTTCTCTCCCACGAGTCCGCCGACATACACACCTGTACTGTTCACGGTTCCTGTTGCGTAGCTGTTCGACACCGTGCCGCTGTTCTCTCCTACAAGCCCGCCGACATCAATAAAACCGCTCACGTTACCAGCAGCATAGCAATTCGACACCGTGCCTTCGTTCCCCCCGACAAGGCCGCCTACACGGTCTCCGTTTACGTCTCCCCTTGCATACGAATTATCAACGTTGCCACTGTTATATCCCGCGAGCCCAGCTATATAATATCTACCGCTCACGTATGCATCGATAACATCAACGTTTCGAACTTCTCCACCTAAACCAACGAATCCGAAAAGGCCGATGTACCATGAATTCGGCCGGTCGATGTACAATCCGGTGATGGCATAATCATTGCCATCAAGACTGCCGGTGAACCGGTTTTCCCAATCACCTACCGGATCAAACCCAGCACCATCATTCCACCCGTTCGTATTACTGGCGTCAATGTCGTTCGCCAGTGTGTAATGCGCTGTCAGTTCATCTTTCATCTCCTGCAAGTCGTACACATCGTATATCATGTACGGGTCATCCGGTGTACCGTTGCCTTCGCTTAAAACGGGTTGTTCGGACTCCGATCGCACATCAGCCAGATCACTAGCATTCACAAAAGCCACTGCAAGTACACTCGTCACCAACAATGCTACAAGCCCTATAGTCACGGTCTTTTCGAGCTTCATATTACTCACGCCTAATTTTATACCGACGAGGGCTTAGTAGGATAAATACCTTTCTCGAAGGTGTAAATGTGTAGAGGAAGAATTGGTAATATCAAAACAAATAATTGCTGACACAAAGTGAATTTAGCAATGCTGTATTCTCGAAAAATTAAATTTACTAGTAAATCGGGGTCGAAATCCTTCCAAAAAAACATTTAACAAACTACAACAAAGTGTATTGAACCGTAAAGATGATGGACCCAGCGGGATTTGAACCCGCGGCCTCTACCAATTTGGCCGACGATTTTCGTCGGATGCCAAGGTAGCGATCTTCCACTGATCTATGGGCCCGAATGAGCCGTTGCGAATGATGAGACAATTAGTAAGAGATTTTGTACATGTGTATAAGTATTTTGGAAGTCGGGGGCAAACCTACCCAGGGGGACGAACCAATTTCGTATGAAATTGGTGAGCTTTGGGGACCATGTTCCCAATGGTTTGAACCCGCGGCCTCTACCAATTTGGCCGACGATTTTCGTCGGATTACACGGAACTATGGTCCCGTTTACAACCGTAACAGTTTCGGAAATATGGTACATCAGTATAAGCATTTTGGAAGTATAAGCACAATATCGCCCGTAATCTTTAATTCATTCCCGATGATTCTGCAACCAAACATGCACGAACACACACATCATGAAGTACCTAAAAGAGTGGCGCTTACCAGCATATCCATAGACATAGTCATCTTCGGGATAAAACTGTGGATAGGCCTTGCCGTCGGCAGCTTAGCTCTTTTGTCGGATGCGTTTCACACACTCTCGGACAGCCTCAGCTCCGGAGTAGTGTACGTAGGCTTGAAAATATCAGAAAAGCCGGCCGACGAGAGCCATCCCTTCGGTCACGGCCGGGCGGATCAGTTGGCACTACTGGTGGTAGGTATACTTCTGGTAATGGTGGCAGTAAAATTCATGAGCGACGGCGCACTCGCATTGATAGTGGGCCCTGAAACAATAAGCATGAAAAAGGCATTTTTTGCTATCATCATAATAACGGCCGTTGTAAAAGAAGTGATGGGTGAGATAAGTTACTACGTCGGACGTAGGGAAAATGTGGAATCCTTGAAGGCCGATGCATGGCATCACCGCTCGGATGCATTGACAACATTCTTGGTTCTAGCCGCCATATACGGTTCTCAGATAGGCTTCCCTCAACTCGACCCTGTAATGGGTATGGTGATAGCCGTTATACTGGGATACATAGGCACATCATACCTCAGAAAGGCGGCTAACAAATTGCTGGGAACGGCCCCCTCGAAAGAATTGTTGAAGGATATAAAACGGAAATCAACGGCCGTAGAGGGCGTAAGAGACGTCCACGGTATCAAGGTACACGACTACGGAGATAGCATGGCCATCTCGCTCCACATGGACCCCGAGCCGGGAACACTGAAGGAGGCACATCGGGTAACACACCTTCTCACCGATATACTCGAACAGAAATATTCGGCATCTGTTGATGTGCACCTGGACCCGTGGGAGATGCCGGAAAAAGAGCTCACAGCTATTGTTACGGAAACGGTTAACAAGCGAAGAGACGTCAAGAACGCTCACCGTATCTCAATATCGGAAGGCGACGAAGGCATCTTGTTATCTTTTCATGTGGTATTACCACGTCAGAAGGATGTAAGTCAAGCCCACGATATAGCCTCCTCCCTGGAGACCGAAATAGAGACAGTACTAAAACGAAAGCTTGGAATCCCCATATCCGTACCGGTTCATATCGAACCCTGCGACACGGATTGCGATCTTTGTGAGATATCGGAATAGGCCCATTCATACAGTGTTCATTCTCGATGGCCGGATACACATTTCTTAACGAAAATACCCACCGCGTCCGTACCACCCGTATCGTATATCTTGATGAGCTTGCTCCCTATGACCCCTATATCCGCGATACCCTCCAATAATCTGAACTGTTCGGGACTGGATATACCGAACCCTGCAGCCACCGGCAGATCGGTATATTTTTTAACCGTCTTGACAAATTCAAGACCCTTGCCAGATATATTTCCCCTGTCCGCCCCGGTGATACCAACCCTTAGAGTAGTGTACACGAAACCCGAAGATGAACCGACGGCATCACGCAGCCTGCCGGGCTCCATGTCCGGTGATACCACGTATATATTGTTCACATCATGTTCAGCGGCAAGGTTGAAATACTCCTGTAGGGAGGAGTCGAAGGGTAGATCGGGTATTATAAGGCCGTTGACATCGGCGTCAAAAGCCATGGAAAAAAATCTTTTCAATCCTATAGCATAGGGTATGTTCGCATATGTCATCACCACCACCGGTTTACCGGTAGTTTCCCTTACCCTTCTGACCAAATCGAAGGCCCTTTCAGGGGTCATACCTGCGTCAAGGGCTACCTGGTTCGCCCCCATTATCACGGGACCGTCGGCAAGGGGGTCCGAAAAGGGTATCTGAACCTCGATTATGTCGCTTCCGGAGTCCGCCATCGTAACGGCAAGTTCAAGAGATCTTTCCATATCCGGGTAGCCTGCCACGATGTGGGTCATGAGTGATAATCTACCCCGGGACACACTAAGTTCGCTCATCGCTTGCCTCCTCCTTCAAAAAATTCTTCCAGTTATCTTTATCTGTCAAGGCAGCGGTGATGAAGATATCCTTATCTCCCCTTCCGGATATATTAACGACCATGATGTTATCTCTGTCGTGTTTTGGTGCCTCCTTTAAGGCGAAGGCAACGGCATGGGAACTTTCCAATGCGGGTATTATCCCTTCGGATCCGGCCAGTATCTCGTAGGCTTCCACAGCTTCGTCGTCCCTTACCGAGACATATTCCGTCCTTCCCTCTTTATACAGCCAGGCGTGCTCCGGGCCTATACCAGCATAGTCGAGCCCGGCGCTCACAGAATGCGTCGGTAACAGTTGGCCGTGTTCGTCTTGTAGAAAATAGGACAGATAACCATGTGCGATACCCTCCTTTGGCTCGGTAGTCGCGATACGGGTGGCGTGCTCGCCGGGACCATCTCCTCTGCCCCCTGCCTCTACGCCTACCATCCTTATGTTATCTTTATCCATGAAGGGGTGAAAAAGCCCTATGGCATTTGAGCCGCCGCCGACACAGGCTACCAGTGTATCCGGCAAGCTTCCTTCCTGTTCCAACATCTGTGCTCTTACTTCCCTACCTATGACAGATTGAAAGTCCCTGACCATCAAGGGATAGGGGTGAGGGCCCAGGGCCGAACCAAGAAGATAATGGCAGTTTTCGATATTCTCTATCCAGTATTTCAGGGTCGCATTGATAGCGTCCTTCAATGTTCTGGTTCCATGGGGTACCGGGATGACATCAGCCCCCAGAAGGCGCATAAGATACACATTGGGGTACTGCCTTTTCATATCAACCTCACCCATGAACACCTTGCATCCCATGCCAAATCTAGCTGCCACCGTTGCCGTAGCAAGGCCGTGCTGGCCCGCACCGGTTTCTGCTATCAGTACCTTCTTTCCTAGCTCTCGGGCTACCAGTGCCTGCCCCACCGCGTTGTTTATCTTGTGGGCACCCGTATGATTGTGGCTCTCCAGCTTTAGATATATCTTGGAGCCCCCCAAACTACGGGTAAGATTATCCGCCAGGTACAGTGGCGATGGTCTGCCAACGTAATTTTTCAATTCACGCTCTAACTCTTCGTTGAACTCCTTATCGTCTTTCAAACGCCGGTATGCACAGTCAAGCTCATCCAGGGCACTTGAAAGTGCTTCGGGAACGTACCGACCGCCGAACTCACCGAAATATTGATCTTCCTTGAACATGCTTCATTACCTCGTATATCTTGTTCTTGCTCTTCACCCCGGGAGATGTTTCCACGGTGCTGTTTATATCCACACCGTAGGGATCCATCCTTATAATATCATCTATGTTTCGGACACCTATGCCTCCGGCCACCATTACCCGTATATCATGATGTGAAAGCCCGGTGATGATATCTTTAACGATTTTTTGATCTATCGGTGTTCCCGTACCTCCGTATCCGGTGGAAGAATAAGTGTCGATCAAGCAGGTGTCTGAACCGTATCGGAGTATTTCATCCATATCGAACTCCGGGCTAACCCTGAAGGCCTTCCAGTAAGGGATGTTCAAGCCGTCGCAGAATTCCGGGCTCTCGTCACCGTGAAGCTGCACCATGTCGAGACCGCTTTTATCATATGTTTCCAGTATATCTTCTTTGGGTGCGTTAACAAAAACACCCACTTTCTTGATCTTATCGGGAATCGAACCTGAGATATTACCTACAACATCCGGCGTTACGTATCTGGGCGAGTCTTTGTAGAAGATGAAACCCGCATAGTCGATCCTCAAATCCGCAAGTGTGATAATATCCTCACGTCGGGTTATCCCACACACCTTGATCTTAACCATATAGTAACCTCTCCAATGCCTTTCCCGGTGATTTTTCACGTAATAGGGATTCGCCCACTAGTATACCGGAAAAACCTGCACTTTTCAACCTTTTTACCTCTTCATTAGTCGATATACCCGACTCGCTTATGACAGGTATATGCTCAGGTATGTGTTCTATCAGGTCAAAGGAACGCTGTAGATCCACCTGAAACGTACTCAGATCTCGGTTGTTCACACCGACGATATATTTACCTTCGAGCTCAAGGACCTTTTCAAGTTCACCTTCGTCGTGTACCTCCACCAGAGGCGTCATTCCCAGGGAAAGTATCTTGTCGTAAAGATCATACAGTCTTTCACTTTCCAAACAGGCGCAGATGAGGAGTACCATGTCCGCGCCCATGTTGTAGGACTCGTAAACCTGGTATTCGTGTATCACAAAATCCTTTCTCAGTACCGGTAGTTTCAAATTCTCCTTGATAAGCGGTAGGTACTCCGGACGGCCCATGAAGTGGTCCTGTTCGGTAAGAACGGATATGACACTGGCACCGGCAGCCTCGTACTCCTTGGCGATGGAAAGTGGCTCGAAGTTCTCCCTGATAACGCCCTTGGACGGCGAACACCTTTTCAACTCGCATATGTGCAAGAATTCTTCACCGATAATCTCACGGAAGCCGTACAACGGAACACTACGCGCCGGTTGAAATTCATCAGCGGAAAAGTTACTGAACGCTTCTCTGTTCTTATCCAGTATATCATCGGTTATCTTTTGTAATATGTTCTCCATGTTCAATTTCCCCGGTTGGTTATCTCCCTGAGCTGTTCAAGTTTTCTAAGGGCCGCACCGCTGTCGATGGAGTTCTCCGCCATGCGTGCGGCCTCGTAGAATGTTTCAGCCTTACCCGAGATATATATGGCGCAGGCGGAGTTTATCACTGCCACATCCCTTCTGTAACCCTTCTCTCCGCTGAGTATGTCGAGTATGATGGATGCATTCTCCGATACGCTTCCGCCCTTTATATCTCGGGGATCACAAACGGAAAGTCCGAAGTCCGTCGGATGTATATCGTAGGACCTTATCCATCCGTCTTTAACCTCGCATACATGAGTCCTGCCTGTGATGGTAACTTCGTCAAGGCCGTCACTACCGTGAACCACCATGGCTCTTTTGGAGCCCAGGCGGCTCAGTGCGATGGCCATCTTCTCCACATAATCCTTTTTGAATACACCTATAAGCTGGTAATCTGCTTCCGCAGGGTTGGTCAGGGGACCCAATATATTGAATATGGTCTTTATGCCTATGTCCCATCTGACTTCCATGGCATATCTTATGGAGTGATGCAGTTTGGGTGCGAAGAGGAAGGATATCGAAGTTTTTTCAAGGGCCTTCTCCATCACATCCGGGCCCACATCAGTCTCTATACCCAAACGCTCCAATACGTCGGCGCTGCCGCATTTGGAGGTAACGGACCTGTTACCGTGCTTGGCGACCGTCAGCCCCGCACCGGCGCTTATGAAGGCGGCGGCAGTTGATATGTTGAAGGTACCGCTGGAATCGCCCCCTGTACCGCAGGTATCGATCACCTTTATACCCTTTGGCTTACCTACGGTGATGGATTTTCTTCTCATCACTCTGGCAAAGCCGGTTATCTCGTCGATGGTCTCCCCTTTGATCCTCAGAGCTGTTAATATGGATGATATCTGGGAATCCTTTACACGACCTTCCGTGATCTCTTCCATCACATACTCTGCCTCTTCTTCTTCCAGAGAACGGCCGTTTGCTAATACCGCTAAATATTCCTTCAACATACCGTCGTGCTTGTCTTCGATGAAGAAATTTTCAAGCATCTTCAAACCTTCCTCGGAAGATATGGATTCCGGGTGGAATTGGACTCCGTGGATATCGTGTTCCACGTGTCGTATCCCCATCACCTCACTATCCTCGCTCATGGCCGTCACCTCGAGAACATCGGGTAGTGTGTCCTCTTTTATGACCAAGGAATGATATCTGGTCTCGATCAGAGGGTTTTTCAATCCGGTGAATAAGCCCTTTCTATCGTGCATTATTTCGGATGTTTTGCCGTGATACAGTTTATCGGCTTTGACTATATCACCACCGAAAGCGTAACCTATGCACTGATGGCCGAGACATATACCAAGTATTGGCGTTTTACCGGCAAATTTCTTTACCACTTCGACGGACACACCTGCGTCCTCGGGGCGCCCTGGGCCGGGGGAGATCATTATGTGTGAAGGGTTCATCTCTATTATCTCGTCGGTACTTTTATCGTCGTTTCTTACCACAGAGGTATCGTACCCGAGCTTTAATAGATACTGGTAGATATTGTATGTGAAGGAATCATAATTATCTATCAGCAGTATCATATCCTTCCCCCCGTCTTACGTAGTGCCTCAACAAGGGCCTCTGCCTTGTCCGTCGTCTCATTATATTCGTTCAATTCCCTTGAATCCGCGACTATGCCCGCACCGGAGCGTATAACCGCCTTATCTCCTTTGAGTATCATGGATCTGATGGTTATACAAGAATCGAGATTGCCGTTGAAACCAAGGTTGAATACCATGCCGCCGTAGGGCCCCCTTCGCCCTCTCTCCAGGTCATTGATGATCTCCATCGCTCGAATCTTCGGCGCACCGGTTACCGTTCCCGCGGGAAAACATGCCCGGATCACATCGAAGGCATCGTAGCCGTCGTCTAATTTTGCTTTGATGGTGGAAACTATGTGCATCACATGCGAGTACCTTTCGATGGACATGAAGTCCGTCACGTCGACAGTTCCGGGTTCGGCTATTCTACCCAAGTCGTTCCGCCCCAGATCCACCAGCATGAGATGTTCAGCTCTTTCCTTGCTGTCCCTTAAGAGTTCCGCAGCGGCTTTTTCATCCTCGGTGACGTTCCTACCTCTTCTTCTGGTTCCGGCGATGGGTTTTAACAGTAGTTCGTCTCCGTGAACTCTAACCATCACCTCGGGTGACGATCCCGTTAGAACGAAGTTGCCGAAATCAAGGAAGAAGAGATATGGTGATGGGTTCAAAACCCTTAATTTTCTGTATAGATCGAAGGGGCGGGCATTGGTTTTTACTGTTATCTCCCTGGATATCACCGCCTGTATTATATCTCCCTTGATGATGTGTTCTTTACATTTAGTAACAGCCGATGAATAATCTTCTATGGAAAGGTCTGTTTCGTATTCTATAACTTCCCCTCGGATGCCGATATTCGCATAATCCGAACGTTCTAGGGGTCCTTTTATCATCTCTGCATATCTTCGGATGGTAGAGACAGCCTCTTCGTATGCCTTACCTTTCTCCTCGTCGGGGAAGGTTGTCACCACGATGGTAACATCCTTTTTCAGTATATCATGGACGATGATGATCTCTGGTGATATGAATATCCCGTCAGGTACATCTTTCATACCCACTCTACAAACAGGTACGTCTTCAAAATAAGATACTGTTTCATACCCTAGGTACCCTATGAAACCCCCTGAAAAGGGGGGCAAGCCTTCGTATTCAGGTGTTTTGAAGTTTTCGAGAAGATCCTTTACCCGCTCCAGGGGATTGTCCGTACTCCCCGAATCTTCATCCATATCTAGCTCTTCATTTTTAAATCGTCTGATGGTATAACTATTTCCTTTTAGGAGTATCTCCAATTTTTTACCTATACTGATGAACGAGTATCTTCCTACGTTGCCGCCGCTTTCCACAGATTCCAACAACGATTGTCCGCCGGTTTTGAAAAATAACGATACCGGTGTCTCGAGATCTGCGTCCATCACGGTAAAGACTGGTATAACGTTGTACTCCTTAGAATCTTTCATGTATCTGTCCTTGTCTGGAAAAAACTTCATTTTATCACCATTTTGTTTATTGAAAAGTTTACATCAGGAAAATTTAGTGCACGGAGCAGCGACTCGATATAGTTGATGCTCGAATCGAAACGGTCATCGGTTATGCTGCGGCCAAACTAAATCCCTTCTTTTCATAAAGTCACCTAATGAAATGTACTATTTAATACTTGCCTGTACAAATAAGCACATCGTATGTGTTAATGTCTAATATCGAAGTTTTTAAACTTCCCCGTATATTCTTCCTCATTCACTTCGGTATCGGTAACCCTTGCGTTTGGCTGTTCGTTCCGGCACCAAAGTATTATTTCGTCCACTTTGTCTTTCGTTCCTTCGAACACTGCTTCAACCCGACCGTCTCTGAGATTACGTACCCAGCCCTTTACACCTTCTTTACGGGCCTTATCCTTTGTGTTGGCCCTGAAAAAAACGCCCTGTACCCTACCCTTGAAGTAAACATGTTTTCTTATCATAGTACACTATTGAAGCATGAATGAAAAATCTTACGGTATCACAATGCGGTCATCATTAGTTTGCCGTGTTTTACACCCTTTGTAGATATCAAACGGTCGGCTATTCTTTTTACATCAGATGCCTTCCCCTTGATGGCCATCATCTCCATGCAGTTTTGCTTGTCAAGATGTATGTGCATGGTGGATACGATGTGGGCGTGGTCATGGTGCTGAATACCGGTCAGCTTATCTGATATTCCCCTTTTCTCATGATCATATATAAGAGTTAAAGAGCCATAAACTTCTTCGGTCGATTCATGCCATTTCTCTCGTACTAGAAAGTCTCGGATTAGATCTCTTATGGCTTCCGAGCGGTTTGCGTACATCTTTTCTTTTATCTTTCGGTCGAATTCTTCCAGTAACTCGTTGGGAAGAGAGACGCCGAATCTCATTGTGTTATCCATTTTATCCTCTACGTGATATGAGTCACACAGATATATCTATTTTATGTTAAAACGAATTTTATGTTAAAACGAATTAACTTCGATATCAAATCCATACCAAAGTTTATATGTGATGAAGTTTAAAGGGAATTACTAAATATAGAATAGGAGACGTACGATGAAAGGAAAAGTAAAATTCTTCAGCGATATGAAGAACTATGGGTTCATTGAACCAGACGATGGTAGCGAAGATCTCTTCGTTCACCGCAGCGATATAGAAGACTACACCCTCAGAGAAGGGGACTTGGTAGAGTTCGACAAGGAAGCGGGCGAGAAAGGGCCCAGGGCAACAAACGTAAAGAAGGTCAGTTGAGTAACACATATCGTATAACATATTTTTGAAACCCATTCCCATCATATTTTCACAAATAGTTACAACCAACAGATTTTTAGTTACCCACTATATATCCCATTCCAATGACTCTGAAAAAGATAGTTGATGTTCTGACAGAAAAGGGTGCAAAATTCTGTGATATCAGGAAGGAAAGATGGACAGTCACCCATCTAACATTGAAAGACGGCAAGATCGAACGTATGGTCAGTGGAGAAGAAGAGGGTGCCATGGTAAGGGTCCTTTACGGGAATGGTTGGGGGTGCGTGGGTACGTCCGCAATGGACAGGCTGAACGACGCTTCAATACGGGCACTGGATATGGCGAAACAGAACGATAGATTCAAGGGTGAAGAGACCGGTGTCGCAAACATCACACCTAGCACCGGTAAAGAATATATTCCTACTGATATCAATTTTGGAGATGTAAACTTAGAAGACAAAATGTCCTTCATGAAAGAGTTGCACGGATCATTACAGCGGGATTATGTGAAAACCATCGATATACACTACAAAGACTCCGTTGTACAGAAGGAGATAGTGAACAGTGAAGGAACCCATGTGGAAATGGAGATACCAAGACTGATCACTTATCTTGTGATCACGGGTAAGGAAAATGGCAGGATACAACAGGCATCCGAAGGTGCCGGAGGTACAGGCGGATATGAATTGAAAGAAGGAGTCTACCAAAGGGTGGATATCGTATTGGAAAGACTCCGTGACCTCCTTGGCGCCAAATCCGCACCTAGCGGTAAACTATCACTTATAATGGATCATCATCTTACAGGTGTTTTTGTCCACGAAGCCTTCGGACACGCCGCCGAGGGCGACCTGGTGGCCAGTGGCAACAGTTGTTTGGAGAACAAACTTGGCGAGATGGTAGCTGGTGAGAACGTTACCATAATAGACGACCCAACCTTTCAGGGCTACGGCAGCTTCCCATACGATGACGAAGGAACAAAGGCACGACGAAGAGTACTCGTTGATACCGGTAAACTCAACGATTACATACTGGACCGTGAAAGTGCCTGGAAACTTGATCTCGAGCCCAATGGTGGAGCAAGGGCGGAAGACTTCAGGGTCAAACCCATAGTGAGGATGAGTAATACGTTGCTGGAAGCGGGAGACATGAGGATGGAAGAATTGCTTGAAGATGTGGATAGAGGGATTTATGCCCGTTCATCTAGCGGCGGCCAGGTGAGTCCCGCCCAAGGTACGTTTCAGTTCAATGCACAGGTGGCTTACCTCATAGAGGACGGAGAGATAACAAAACCTTTGAGAGATGTCAGTTTCAGTGGATTCACCCTGGACACCCTCAAAAAGATAACCGGTATCACAGACGACATTAGAACGGGTGTGGGACACTGTGGCAAGGGACAATCAGCCCCGGTGTCCGACGGAGGACCGCAGATACTCATATCCGAAGTGACCGTTGGAGGTAGATAAGTATGATACTTGAGAGTGTAAAAGATGCACTAGAGAAGATAAAGAAACACGGCCTTGAGGGTGATGTTTACGGCGTTGAGAGCCGTAACGTAATGTACTCCATTAAGAAAGGTGAAATAAGCGACATCTCCGATTGCGAAGAAGTAGGCCTTGGAATAAGGGTACAAAAAGACGGAAAGCTCGGTTTTGCGTACTGTGTTCCGGGGAAGGAAGAAAAGTGTGTCCTCAACGCAAAAAATTTATCAAAATTCTCTGAAGACACAAATCTGACCTTTCCATCTACCAAAAACATACCGGATGTAAAGACATTCGATGTGAATATAGAAAGGGCCATGGACAGCGATGAAGGAATGGATTTGACCCAGAGCATGTTGGAGTCTGCCCTGGGTGTAAGAAAGGATATAATACCAACAGGAGGCGCTTTGAGACTCCTAGTGAGCAGTATAGTGGTGGGTAATACTGTAGGAACGTTGCTTGAAGAGGTGAACTCGTATGTCGTATGCGGTATCACCGCGACAATACACGGCGAGCGAACTTCATTAACTGCATCCGAAGTTGACTGCTCAAGAAGATTAGATATAAAATTTGAAAGTATCGGGCGTGTTGCTGCGGAGAAAGTAGATTCTATGAGAGAATCATCGAATATAGGGTCGGGCAGTCAAACTGTTGTGATGAGCCCGGACGCACTCTCCAATATTTTTTGGTTTACGTTGGCACCGTCTGTATCAGGAGAGAACGTAAGGAAAAATAAATCACCATTTAAGGGAAAGTTGGGTGAAGCCGTAGCGGATCCCGAAATGAATCTTGTAGATGATCCCACTAAAAATTGGGGTGTGGGGAGTGTCGGTTTCGACGATGAGGGTGTTGCAAGCTCTCTCCTGCCTATCATATCCGACGGTGTACTCAAAAACTTTTTGTACGATCTAAAAGAGGGTGTAAGGAGTGATACTCTTAGTACAGGAAATGGAGTTCGTGGGAACTTCAAATCACCTCCCGATATAAGCGATAGGAACCTGATATTAAGTGGTGCCGATAACAATATCGGTTCTTTGTTCCCGGAAAGGGGTGTTTATATAGACGGGGTTATGGGGGCACACACTGCCAACCCCGTGAGCGGGGATTTCAGCGTGGTTGCCAACCCCGCCTGGCTCATAGAACACGGCGAGAGGATGGGACGTTTGGACGGTATAATGATCTCGGGAAACATCCACGAATGCCTTGGTAAGATCGAACTGGCAGACGACCATCGTCAAACCTATCTTCGCCTAGGGGCAAGAGAGATAAAGCTGGAGCTGCCGTCTGCAAGATTTTCCGAGATGTCTGTGTCGAGTGGTTGAAAATAATAACCACAACTACACATGTTAAACGGAAATATTTTTATGGAATGACCATTCTGGTATCCATCAACAATCAGTCATAAACAAAAGTATGTAAGATAACGGAGAGATAAAATGAAAATGCAAAAAATAATGGTTTTGGTGATGGTAATAATGCTAGCAACGGTAAGTCTCACCTTGGTTTCAACGGCCGATACAGAGGAGAACGAGCCATATCAAACAGGCATATATGATTGGGAAGACCTGTATAATGTTCGTAACGACCTCGAGGGTGCCTATATATTGATGAACAATTTAGGTGCAGATACTCACGATTACGGGGACTACAACACGGGGGACGGATGGGACCCCATCGGCGATGATACCAACGGATTCGACGGAACTTTCGATGGTAACGGTTACACGATCTCGGACCTATATATTAACAGGCCAACCGAGGCGTTCGTCGGTCTTTTTGGTTACACAGAAACTAGCTCGGAGATCTTAGACGTGAAGCTTATTGATGTAGATGTTAGCGGAGAACAAAGAGCCGGAGGCTTGGTTGGTTACAACAATGGCCTGGTGACCGATTCGTCCGTTCACGGCATTATATCCGGAGAAACTTGGTACAATGGTGGTTTAGTCGGGTACAACTTTGACACCGGCGAAGTGACCCGTTCTTACTCAACTGGCACCGTAGAAGGTGCAAGCGGAATCGGAGGTTTTATCGGACTCAATCGCGGTACGATATCTGAATCTTATTCCATGAGCGATGTGACCGCAACGGGTAACTTCATCGGTGGACTTGTTGGAGAACAAAGAGGAAACGTCATAAATTCTTATTCAACCGGTGAAGTGAACGGGTCTAACTGGGTTGGCGGACTGATCGGAGATAACTACGGAACGGTAGAGAACTCGTTCTGGGATGTTGATACATCTAACCAGGGCACAAGCGACGGTGGAACCGGTAAGACCACTGCTGAGATGAAGAATGTAGCCACTTTTACCGACCTTTCCACAGTAGGACTTGACGAACCCTGGGATTTTATCGGTAACCCATACGACGACATAGGTGACGAAGATATCTGGCATATTGATGGAAGGATAAAAGATGGATATCCACTATTGAGTCGGGAGCCTTCGCTTATTTATGATTGGTACGATTTGAATGCGGTCCGTAACGATATGGGCGGTTCCTACCTATTGATGAACGATCTTGATGAGAACAGTGCTGGTTACGACGATATTGTAAATACGGCAGAAGGATTTGCCCCCATAGGGACAGGGACATCGGTTAACGCATTTACAGGAGACTTATACGGTGACGGATACGAGATCAGGGATCTATACATCAATAGGCCTGATGAAATTTACGTAGGCCTCTTCGGCAGCGTCGGAGGTTCGATCATACAAGGTCTGAGAGTGAGCGGTTCCGTCACAGGCAACGGCTGGGTCGGAGGTGTGGTTGGATATTCGTCTACAGGTACAACCACCATCGAACGCACCGTGGCAAATGTTGACGTTACAAATATTAACACATCGGCCTACGAAAGAGTGGGTGGCTTGATAGGTATTATGCATAACGGGAACCGTATGAGTGACTGCGCCGCCCATGGATCCGTCGATGGACCCGACGGTGCGATCCTCGGAGGTCTGGTGGGAAGCATTTATCATGCTGATGTCATCATCGAAACATCTTACGCAACCGGCTTGGTCAATGGCGGAGATTCCGGGGTTGATGTCGGAGGCCTGATCGGATATAAACACGTAGACGCACAGGTGATCGATTCCTACTGGGACGTGGAAACATCCGGGCAGGACACATCCGCCGCCGGGACTCCTCTCAGTACAGACGAGATGACAGGAGGAAGAGCCACGGCAACAGGGAACATGGAAGGATTCGGCTTTTATGGTATCTGGGTGATCACTGAGATGTATCCCGAATTGGCTGTTCACTACGACATAAATGACCATCTTGGAGGACAAGGTACTGAGGCAGAGCCATACCTGATCGAAACGTTGGTAGGACTTCAAACGATGAACCAAGCATTGGACGCGAATTTCTCTTTGGAAGCGGATATAGATGCATCGGAAACCCAGATTTGGTATGGCGGATCGGGATTCAATCCGATTGGACATGGTGTCTCTGGATTTGCAGGTAGTTTCAATGGTAACGGTTACACGATCTCGGACCTATATATAAACAGGCCAACCGAGACGTTCGTCGGTCTTTTTGGTTACACGGAAACTAGCTCGGAGATCTTAAATGTGGAGCTTATGGATGCAGATGTTAGCGGAGAACAAAGAGCCGGAGGCTTGGTTGGTTACAACAATGGCCTGGTGACCGATTCGTCCGTTCACGGCATTATATCCGGAGAAACTTGGTACAATGGTGGTTTAGTCGGGTACAACTTTGACACCGGCGAAGTGACCCGTTCTTACTCAACTGGCACCGTAGAAGGTGCAAGCGGAATCGGAGGTTTTATCGGACTCAATCGCGGTACGATATCTGAATCTTATTCCATGAGCGATGTGACCGCAACGGGTAACTTCATCGGTGGACTTGTTGGAGAACAAAGAGGAAACGTCATAAATTCTTATTCAACCGGTGAAGTGAACGGGTCTAACTGGGTTGGCGGACTGATCGGAGATAACTACGGAACGGTAGAGAACTCGTTCTGGGATGTTGATACATCTAACCAGGGCACAAGCGACGGTGGAACCGGTAAGACCACTGCTGAGATGAAGAACTCTGAAACATTCACCAACACCGATACAGAGGGACTAGATTCGCCTTGGGATATCGAGGTGATAGCAGCACCGGATATCGAAGACGATTATCCCTATCTGAATTGGGAGAACGGGAGCCCCGTATGGTACATCGAGCAAACGGCGTACGCGGAAACCTTCGAGATATCGGTAAACGATATTACCGCTGGGGAACAACCTTTGATAGATATTTTCAACGCGGTGGACCAATTTGGTGATCCTCTAGAAGGTAATTACGTTGTAACGATCGAGATCGATTTAGAAGAAGATGATGTCCCCCTCTCGTTTATAAACGGTGAGGCAGATCATTCCTGGACACAGATGACAGAAGTCGGTGTCTACACAGCCAACGTGACCATAGACGAAGTGACCGAATCTGACAGCTTCAATGTTAACCCCGAAGAAGTAGTTACAGTAACTATTTCACCGGTGGATAATCAGACAACTGTAATCGCTGGTGAAGACCTATCATTCACTGCTGAAGCACGTGATGATTATGGTAATCTGATCACGGACGATGTAACGGAATTCGACTGGGATAATTCCACCATCGGAGTGTTCAACCAGGAGATCGCTGGTGAATACGATGTAACCGCCACCTATGGTGATGTCACCTCTGAGCCAGTCACCATCACGGTAGAACCTGGGGATCCTGATCACATAGAGATATCACCGCAGGAATCCACTATCGAGGAAGGGCAAAGTGAAACATACACTGCTATTGCCTACGATGAGTTCGACAATGATATAGGCGAAGTCACCGCCGATACCGATTGGTCGATAGAAGGTGGAGCAGGTGGCAGCTGGGTGGATAACGTTTACACTTCCGAGAACCTTGGTACGTGGACGGTAACAGGCACGTACCAAGGGTTGACTGATACTGCAACTCTCACGGTAGTGGGAGAAGGGGTTATCGAAGAATTCTCCCTGACCATCGAAAGTACATCAGGCGGTTCGGTGACTTCTCCCGGTGAAGATACTTTTGACTATTCCGAAGGTACTGTAGTGGACCTGGTAGCCCAGGCAGATCAAGACTGGGAATTCGTCGAATGGACCGGCGACATCGGCAGTATAGCCGACCCTGCATCGGCGGTTACCACAATAACCATGGACGGCGACTACTCTATAACTGCCGAATTCGAAACGGATCTTGACACTTACCAACTGACCATCGAAGTCGATGGTGAAGGGATCACGAGTCCGTTGCCCGGCACGCATAGTTACATAGCAGGAACTTCGGTAACACTAACAGCGATACCAGACGATGGTTGTCGGTTCACAGGATGGACTGGGGATGCCACCGGAAGTGCTTCCGAAATCACCGTAAATATGGACGAGGACAAGACGATCACAGCCAACTTTGAAGAGGAAGATGTGATCGACGACGAACCCACCGATTTCCTATCCGATTATTGGTGGATATTGCTTCTCCTCTTGATAATAATAGTGATCGTGGTTATCGTCCTGGTCATGAAGCGTAGTAAAAAGGAGCCACCCATTCAGCAGCCGCCCGAGGAGCCGGTCGGTCAACAGCCGCCCGAAGGGCAATATCAAGGAGAACACGCACCACCGGAACAACCACCCACGGAAAGTGTAGAGGAAGTGGAAAGTCCTCCGCCGATAGATGAAAGTGCGGAAACGTCGCCTCCACCCCCACCACCAGAAGGTTGAACATAATCCATCTAAAGTATGGTGTGTATAATAAAAAACCCTTTCCTTTTTTCAATTTTTAACAAGAATAGATTGGTAATCAAAATCATTATGTTTATCGTCGAACCGGATATCGCATTTATGTATCACTAAATCTTACCGATCCCTTGCAATTCCAATTCGCGCAAGTAAACTCGGAAATTCGTTTTCCAGCGGTGAGATGAACATTTTGTGTTCCATTGTTTTAACCTACAAATTTTATGTGGACGGTAGTTCACTGTCCATACCACTGCGGTATCGGTGGGATTGTGTCTTTTAGGAAATACCTGTAATTCCTTCGATTTTTTGAACCCGGTTCCGAAAAATACCCAGTAACCTTTGGCTGTTTTTATCCGGACCGGTACTCGTATAGACCTTTCAGTAGTTTACCGTCCATACCACAGCTTCGTCAGCGCTGTTATACAGCCAATAGCCTTTACCGGGCTCGAACACGAAGGCACCCGGACTGTAGTCGTATGCCAGATTGTACGTCTGCGATGCGTCGAAGTAACCTATACCGTCGATCTCACCAGGTAGTCCGTGGTTTCCCGCTATTTCACTGGGTAGGCCCACCATGGTCCAGCCAGGCTGTAAGGTGATATCCGTGCTTGTAGGTGCGGTACCCGTGATTGTCAGGATATCGTCTACGTCCATATGTATCCACATACCCATCTGATGGTTCCACGTATCCAAATTGTTGTATCTGTCAGCTCTTCCAGGTACGTAAGAACTCCATCCACCGGTAGATGCGTCGAAATACAACGCCTTGTCGTAATTCCCGGCGATGTCGGCAAGTATGGCCTCCAGTGAGGTGTCCGCAGGTATCAGGTTGAAGGACACAAAGTTCCAGCCACTAGTATTTCCGCCTGCATACAACGGTATATCAAAAGTTTCCATAGGTGCGCCAGGCTCCTGCACGGGGTTGTTGTTCTCTTCCTCGAGGCCGTTGGTTCCAACTGCGCGGACAACGTACCACCAGAAGACACCGTCTGCCATACCTTTTTCTATGTCGAGATACTCGTACTCGGCAGAACCGTCTACGAGGACACTACTTATGTAATCATAGACACCATCGAATTCTTCGGAGCGGTAGATATTGTAGTGACTCACTTCGTCAGGATCATCAGGGCTGGCATTCCATGTCAGCAGGTTATGCTCGTCTCCTTCGCCAACGACTTCTGCGATTATCAGTATGTCATCGACACGCCACCCTTGACCAAAATCATCGTCATATTCTTCTATACCGGCATCCCATCTTAGGTGGATGTTTTCACCGACATAAGCGGTCAAATTAAATGTAACAGTTTCCCAACCTGCGGTGCCGCCCCAGGCCATCTGACCACCGAGGGGATTGCCGTAGTTGGGGTTGATCTCACCGTCGTAGCCTTCATTGGGTGTTATCAGGGTGAAATCGCCGCCTGCACCGGTGGTGGATATCTTCAGGTTACCACCGTCTAAGTATGTCTCCATTGCAGCAAAATCCCGCCAGTGTTCAAAGGAAAGCTCCACATTTTCCGCTCCTTCAGGTATCTCAATCTCAGGAGTTATCAGCCAGCTGAGGTATCCGTAAGCAGAGGTCTTGTAGTATTCTCCGTCACCAAAGTCCCACGAATACATACCCGAAGTCGCTCCGTGACTAAGTATGTCCCATTCGGTTACAGGTGATTCGGACGTACCTGCGATATAACCCAGGTCTCCGTCTTCTACATCATCCTGGAAGAGCGTCAATGTCCCTGTTCCGTGGTGTTGCACTGCAAGATTCTCAGGTGGTTCCGGTGGTATCCCTATAATTTCAAAGATACCGCTGGAATCTTTACCATATCTTCCCATCACATCGTAAACACTAGCACTTACGAGACATTCTTCACTGTGATCGTTAGGAACAGTCCACATAAAGCTACCGGTATCCTCCTGTTCCGTAGCAATCGTAGACCACGTGATTCCGGCATCATTGCTGTAAAAGATATCTATATGATCTATGGGGTCGTCTCCCTGTTCTGTCGTCCATGTTATCTCATCTTCCGTATCCGCATACCATTGTTCGTTCTCCATAGGTGATGTTATATTGATAGACGGTGGTTCTCCGGATATCAACTCCTGCCTGATAGTCACTACTTTGGTAGACGAGATGTTGATATCGGTCCTTGCATAGAATGTGATCTTATCACCCCAGTCTATCGTCTCGGACACGGTGGCATTTTCTACAATATATTGGTATCCGAGTTCGGGAGGGGCAACGGTGAAATTGACGAATGCATCGTCGAAATACTCGTAAAGTTCGTTCTCAATAGTTGCCGTGATCTCTGTATCGGTTCCATCATTAGCCGGGAAATAATCCACGGTAATACCGCCCAATGGCATAGAGGCGGCAGAATCTCTTTCACCGTCACCGTTGGTATCATAGGTTATTGTTTCTATCTCGTTTTCACTAATACGTATGAGTCGGTATTCCATGGCACTCTTAACCAGGTCCCCGGTAGTCACATGTAGAGGTTGTTCACCCTGTGTGGGGTCTCCGGAAACCCCTCCACCATGAGCATCGTATATAGTAGATGAATGTGTGTGACCGGCCAACACCATGGCAACGTCATAGTCTATCACCGCCTGTCGGAAAGCATCCCGTACACTGTTATCATCTATGTTATCGGGATAGACTGGATGGTGTATTCCAACGATCCTCATAGTCTTGTCCATATTGTCTGCTAATTCGTTCACCATCCAGGTCACATTATCCATGGTCATAAGACCATCGGGATTCAAAGTGCCCACATACTTGCCAGAATTCTGCATCACGAAGTGATAATCACCATAGAAGAATGAGTAATTCAGATGAGGGTTGATCCACGTTTTGTATGATTGGATATTATAGTCAGGATCGTCTGTACTCGTGTAAGAATAATCATGGTTACCGTGAACTATGAAGGCTGGTACGTGCAGTTCCTGAAGTAGCTCGAAGAACTTTTCATCTTGCTCGCTGGGATGTGGGTCTTGAGGAGACCACCACGTAGGCTCTTTATCACATGCATCTCCGGTGAGAACAATGAAGTCCGGACGGATAAGGTTCATTTCATTGAAAAAGCGTCTGATGTATGACACCGACCCCTCTCCATGGGTGGCCCCAGTGTGAAGATCCGTAACTGTCACGAAATTGAACTCGTTTTTTATCTTGGAGACCACAGATACAGATTGGATCCGTTCTGTACTCTCCATGCCATCGTTCAATCTTAGGTCGTATAATTCCTCTCTTGCATCGTCCGGTATCGTGCAGGTGATATACCACTCCTCCTCGGTGTGTTCCACTTTTTCTACGGATACCACACCCATATGAAACTCCTCTTCGTAGGAACCATATGTCTTGTATAAGCTCGGTTCCCATGGAGTGTACTCGTCTGCCATGGGGTTACTCACCCATATACGTATGGTCTCTCCTCTTTCCTGGATAACAGGTACGCTTATCAATGGTTTCCAGATAATGATCTCGTATTCCTGTGTAGGGGTTTTAAAGCTCCTATCCTGTATGTCTTCTTCCAGGAAAGCATTTGTAGTACTACCCGCACTACCAAGAAGTGCAAAGAACATCATCGATGCTGTAAACATTACAACACATTTCATATCATTTCTCATATCATATCTCCTTTGGTCTGATTCATATAGATAGATAATGGGGGTTTTCCAATATATGTAGAAACGTAATCCTACAAAATGTTTTCCTTCTATCTTAAATGATCCGAAAAAATAATATATTATATTGACTGATTATCAATCAGTGTGGTAGATGGTAAGAACGGTCAAGGATCCTGAGCTGAGAAGGAAAGAGATCATGGATGCAGCCGAGCGTCTCTTCTCACAGAAGGGATACGACGGCACTTCAGTTAAGGATATCGTGGAAGAGGTAGGGGTGGCCCACGGTTTGTTCTATTACTACTTTGACTCCAAGGAGGCCGTGGTTGATGCCATGGTGCAAAAGATGGTTGAACAGTTGATGACAGATGTACAAGGGATAGTGGATTCTGATGAACTTAACGCCCTGGAGAAATTCAACATGATGATGCTACAATCTCTGGAGAGGAAGAAGGAGAGATTTTATTTGATCTCCTTTTATCAGGGCGACGACAAATCCCCTCTACTCTCGAAATACATGGGACGCACCATGTGTGACTTAGCACCGTTGATAGCTAGAATAGTGGAGCAAGGTGTGGAGGAGGGGGTATTCAACACACCATATCCCCAAAAAGCCGTGGAATTTTGGCTTTACGGCAGGCTCTTCATGGTACGAAGGTTCATGAAAGAACCTTCTGGGGCGATGGAGTATCTTAAAGCAGAAGTTCGATTCCTGGAGAAGATATTGGAGGCCGAGGAAGGTGTTCTTTCCGGACTTTGGGAAGAGCTTTATCATGGTATGGATGATATGATAACCGAGGTGGAAGTATGATGAGAAAAAAAGAACCGATAATGGACATACGCGGACTGACAAAATACTACGGCGATGTAGTCGGTATCGAAGACTTGGATCTGAAGGTATATCCAAGTGAGATAATGGGTTTCCTGGGGCCCAATGGTTCCGGTAAGACAACGACCATAAGGGCATGTTTGGACTTGCTTCGGAAGACCGACGGCGAAGTGAAGATATTCGGTTTGGACTCCCATGAAGATTCACTTGAGATACGCCGAAGGACCGGTTATCTGCCCGGAGATTTCGGTATGTATGATGACCTGAAGGTGAAGACCATACTCCGGTATCTGCTTTCCCAAAGCGGTGTGTCCGACGAAACCAAGATGACAGCGCTGGCTCGAAGGTTCGATCTGGACATCAACAGGAGATACGGGGAGTTATCCAAGGGAAACAGGCAGAAAGTAGGAATAGTTCAGGCATTCATGGCCAACCAGGACCTTATATTACTGGACGAACCAACGTCGGGATTGGACCCTCTTATGCAGCAAAAAATCTACGACTTTCTGAGAGAGGAAAAAGCTAAAGGCAAAACCATCTTCATGTCCTCTCATATCCTGGCTGAAGTGGAGGAGATTTGTGATCGTGTGGCTATCATCCGGGGTGGCAGGCTGCAAGTGGTCGAAGATATAAATTCTTTAAAAGAGAAAATGGGTAAGAGATTGATCGTGGACTTCGAAAATAAGGTTGACCCGTCCATATTCGATATCCAAGGTGTCGACGATATCCAGATAGAGGAAAAAACCGCGACAATGATAGTTACCAGCAACTTGGACGAAGTCATAAAAAAAGTGTCCAAACAGAATATTGTGAACATGTCCCTTGAGACCTTCAGCCTTGACCAGTTATTCCTCACCTACTATTCCCGGGGAGGCAGTGGTTGATGAAGCTCGGAAAAATCATGCTGATGGAGCTGAGGAACAGCTGGAGAGGCTACCTAATATTCACAATAGTGGTGGTGGTGATCCTCGCTGGGACTGTGGAGATCTACCCGTCGGTGAGCAAGGCTTGGGAATACGAGCTGGAGGGATCGGAGAATATTGACATCGTCACCGTCATGGAAGGAGACTTAGCCGTATTCAAGCTGACCTGGGTGGAGCATACCAGTGCGGATAATTACACATTACTAGTCGATGTCGGCCCCCACATGATTGTTCCCATGGATAGGATCGAGGGGATAGAGGAAAGGGCATACATTTATACAGTGCCCACTGAGAACAACACCGTTCCCGAACTGTACTTTTCCGTGCTTACATCGGAAGACGGTGAAAGGATTTTTGTGGGCACCGAGAGCAGTGTTGAGAGGGTTAACCCCCTGGAAGAGACCCTGGGGTTGAATTACGGAGACATACGTGGATTCCTGTCGGTCATCTGGGGTATGTGGTTCGTGCTGCTCATAGGTCTTTACATCGCCTTTCTCGCGGTGAACAGCATCTCCAGGGATTTCGAGGAGGGGCGCATGGATATCCTTCTTTCACAGCCTATTTCAAGAAGACAATACATGCTTGAAAAATTCTCCATGGTAGCTCTATTCACATTCGTCCTACTAGGGATATCCGGATTGGTGGGTGTTGCATCTGTGTACTCAGTGGGAGAACTGGAGACCATCTCGGCTTTTAACATACTATCAACGACCATACTATCATGGCCCCTGTTCCTGGTTTTCATCACCCTCGCTATACTCCTGTCAGTACACCTTGGGAACTCCAGGAAAGCCCTGGGTATGACCTTCCTGTTCGTCTTGTTCCAGTTCGGCATACATCTCGTAGGGGATATGGCGGAAGCCCTGGAGTACGTAAAGCCCTATACCGTTATATCCTACTGGAACCACGAGTCTCTGCTCTACGGGGAGGGAATTGCATGGGCGAACATCGGATTCCTTCTTGCCATCTCAATCGTCTTCTTGATCCTGGCTGTTTACCTGTTCGAGAGGAGGGATATACCTGCGTGAAAAAGGATTTTCCATGACGGGCAAAACCTTCCTCATGGAACTCCGTAAAACCTGGAAGGGGTATACCCTTTTCATACTTGTGGTTGTTTTGATCGCTGGAGGCATGGCTCAGCTCCACCCGGCCATACAGGAGGCCATGGAGCCCGATGAACTTGAAGGTTCAGAATTTGTACAGCTGGAGGTGGTAGAAGAAGGCATATATCTCCGATGGGTGACTGTGCCCGAAGCGGTGGAGTACATCGTGATAGAGGACAGTCATCCCTACATGGTTACCTCACGTATTGTCAACCGGACCACTGAGAACCATACGCGCGTTATGCATTCCGAAGGTGAACGGTATTTTGCCGTTATATACGTGAGCGAGGGGGAACAAATTCCCCTGGGTATGGCCTCTACAACAGAAACAAAGGACCCTCTGGAAGTATTGATGGAGACTCCGTTCTACCGAATGTTCACCGCCGGAAGATCGGACATCGATTTTGTGGAGATGGAGGGTTTCCTGTCAGTGGAACTCTACAGCTGGTGGATATTGTTGGTCGGCGTGTATTTATCGTACCTGTCGGTGAAGAGCATAACCGACGATTACGAGTATAAACGGATGGATATCATATTCTCCACACCTCTTTCCAGGGGGAGATACATAGTGGAAAAGTTCTCTGCCTTGGGCGTAATTACACTGGCGATGAATATACTGGCGGGCTTGTTTGTGATGGTCTCCGCTAGAACGGTGGGTGATGCCGGCGGCTCCAATTTCTTCTGGGCATTGGTAACCTCGGTTCCCATGTTCCTTGTGATCATAGCCGTGTCGATGTTCCTGGCGATACTCAGTAAAAGCTCACGAGTAGCGGTGGGTGGTTCCTTTGCCGTGATACTGGTACAATACGCTCTATTCATGGCAGGGCATATGGTGGAGAGCCTTGAACCGATTTTATCATTTACGATATGTCATTATTGGGACTATAATTCCGTACTTCTGGACGGTTTTGTCTATCCATGGCATCTCATATTACTGATGGCGATCTCGCTTGTTTTGCTGGCAGTTTCTATTAAGATATTCCGGGAAAGCGATATACCGGCATGAGAGGTCGGCATGAAAAATGATAAATACTACCTAACTAATATTACAATTAAAAAAGTGAATAAACATGAAAAAAAACAACTTAAGTAAAAATCAAAAAGCCCTGATAAACGGCCTGATCAATGCGGGAATCAACAAGCATGTTGCAAAGGTATTAGCCTTTGTCGCCGTAAATAAAGATTCAAAGAGTATTGAGATTCAAACTGCCACCGGGTTGAAACAACCGGAAGTATCCATCGCCGTTCGTAAACTGGAAGATATGGGATGGGTAACCAAGGATAGTTTAAACATGGGCAAATCTGGGAGACCTTTCTATGAATACAGGTTGAACAAGGAGCTCGATGAGATCATTGCGGAGATCGAACAGAAAGAAAAGGAAAAGATCAAGGTTATCGAGGATAACATCAGAGATATCAAGGAGTTCGCCGGCAAATTGAAATAATCGAAATGCCGAGTCGAATACACCCACTGGGCTTGACTTAATTTATTTTTTTAAGAGCCACTGGAGGGATTCGAACCCCCGACCTATGGTTTACGAAACCATCGCTCCAGCCTGCTGAGCTACAGTGGCAATGATGTTGTGCAAGCGCAGAAAGGGTATTATAGACTTATCAACGTGATTGGAAAGGACCCTTTCTGAAAATTCCTTTCGATCTCTCCAGTGCCTCGATACCGGGCATCGGTTTTCCCGCAAGGAAGTTTATGCACGACCCGCCGCCGGTGGAGATGTGGTCGATTTCGTCCTTGATGTCTAATTTCTCAAGTACCGCTACCGAATGGCCGCCTCCGATGATGGTGAATGCACGTGAGTGTGCCACCGCCCTGAATAGCTCGGTGGTACCTATTGAAAAATCGTCAATTTCGAATACACCGGCAGGACCGTTGACGATGATGAGCTTGGCATTCATCACCTCTTTTATGTAATTCCTGATGGTCTCAAGTCCGATATCGAAAATGGGATGTTCCGTGGGAAGTTCTTTCAGTCCCACATCCTTTCTCCTCCCGCCGATGTTCAGTGCAACGTCACAAGGCATCCTGATCTTGCCGCTCCAACGTTCGAGCATATCTTTAGCACCATCGACCAGCTTCTCATGATGGGAGGACTCTCGTTTGATGAGATCGACACTGTCAGTTCCGATGTCGTGTCCTGCGGCCATCAAGAATATGTTTCCCATGAGCCCGGTGGTAAGGATAGTATCCATACTATCGTTTGAGAGCATATGCTCCGCCACCTCAAGGGAATCATCCACCTTCGTACCTCCTAAGATAGCTATCTTTGGCCTATCGTTCTCTTTGAATGCACGTCCCATGTCTTCCAACTCTTTCTGCATTACCCTTCCCGCCAGGTTGGGAACCACTTCGGCGAAGCCGATCAGCGACGGTTGAGCTCTGTGGGCGGCTGCGAAGGCATCATTGACGTAGAAATCTATCAACGGGGCCAAGTTACGAACGATATGTGTCCTCTTATGCCTGTACCATTCTTGTTCGCCCTTGAGGGTGATCTCCTCGGCATAGAAGCGGGTGTTCTCCAATAGAATCTTATCACCAGATTTCATGTTTCTTATCTTTGTCCTTACATGACTATCGAAGAGCCCATCCACATATTCCACACGCTTACCCAGAAGCTGAGACATCCTGATCGCGTGTTCATCCATGGTGGTGAAGTCGTCCTTCCCCGGACGACTTTGATGTGCTAAGATAACCACCTTTGCCTTGTCAAGTTCCTTTATGGTCTCCAGGTGTTTCCTGATACGGTGGTCATCAAGTATCCTTCCGGAGCTGGGATCGATGGGTGAGTTTATATCTACCCTTACCAGCACCGTTTTGCCCTTTAGATTGAAGTCATCCAGCGTGAAGAATTTATACTCAACATCGGACATGGTATCACCAATGGATTACGGGTTAATGATATAAGCTTTATTATCCCAAAGGGCGGTTTTCATCCTTTATAACACCAAAATTTACATATTGAACCTCAAACTGTTCAAGAGGTGATGTCAACAGAAAAACGTCTAGAACGCATACTACGAGATGTTGAAGAGGTAGTTACAGAGGAAGAGCTCAAAAAAGTATTGGAGGAAATATCTTCACCCATCGCATACATAGGTGTAGAGCCCTCGGGGTTCATGCACATAGGTCAGGGTATGCTTACCGCGAGAAAGGTAAGGGATATGCAGGAGGCAGGTTTTACTGTGAAGATACTGCTTGCGGACTGGCATGCATACATAAACGACAAGTTCGGCGGTTCCATAGAGGACATTAAGGTATGCGGGAAGTATATCCGGGATTGTTTCATCGCCCTGGGAGTCGATCCCGATAGAACCGAATTTGTACTTGCCAGTGAGATGATGGATAATATGGATTACTGGGAAAGGGTGTTGCGTGTAGCTAAGGCAAATTCCGTAGCACGGATACGCCGGGCGGTGGATATAATGGGAAGGGAAGCGGAAGACACGGATTCTGATTCTTCCAAATTAATTTACCCATCGCTCCAAGTAACAGATATCTTCGAACTCGATGTCGATGTTGCCTATGCAGGGATGGACCAGCGCAGGGCACACATGCTTGCAAGGGACACCGCGGATAAACTGGGTTGGCATAAACCGGTGGCAATACACACACCCATTCTCACGGGTCTCAAGGGAGGGGGACGGATGGATTCTTCCCACAAAGGGAAAATGAGCAAGAGCGACCCGGATTCATGCATATTCATACACGATTCACCTGAAGATATCGCCCGGAAGATAAAAGGAGCATTCTGCCCGCCTTCTTCAGAGGATAACCCTATACTGGACATGTGCAGATATCTGATATTTTCCGAAACCAAAGAGGTCAATGTACCCCGGGATGAAAAATGGGGTGGACCACTTCAGTATAAAACCTACAATGAGCTAGAGAACCATTATGTCAGGGGTGAATTACACCCTGCGGATTTAAAAAATGCGGTTACCATTTATCTGACGGAATTATTGGCACCAGTCAGGCAGTATTTCCAAAAAAATCCGGACAATTTCGAGAGGATGAGAGAGCTAATCCCTTCCTCTCTCTAGCCCCTCTTTATGTATCTGATCTTTAGCTCCTTTTACCATCTGCTCGAGAACATCCTCTACCTTTCCTTTTCCTCTGATTACTCCTGCACCCGGATGACCGCCCCCGGTGACACCTTCACAAACCTTTGACACCCCGTTGAACAGATGGCCCAGATCGAATCCTTCCTCTATCAACTCGCTCCTTACCCTTGCCGAGATCAATATTTCATCATCCCGTTGGGATGCCACGAAGGCAACGTCGGCTCCTGCGAAGAGCAACATGTTGCACACCGATGATTCAAAAGAGCTGACGAAGGAATATGCTATCAGGTATCCGTTGACCCTTTCGTGAGAAGAACGACTTGCACCCTTTAATCGACATATCTTTTCTGAATATGAACGGGGTCGTTGTAATATCTTCTTGACTTGGTTTATGGTGATTTCAGATCTACTCATCACCTCCCATAGGGTTTTGAAAGTAAGTTGATCTCCTCTCCTGAAATTGGATGTATCTGATAATATACCTGCGATCACAGCAATCGCTTCCTTGTCAGATAAGTCCCGGTGCCTTACCATATCATATATGATCTCCACGCAGGATTTCCGGTCTTCGTAGGTCACATCCCTTTCCCAAAGGTTTGCTCGATGATGGTCTATAACTGTTACTCCTTCGTCCGGTAAGACCAAAGGTTCTAGCTGCTTCGGGTCCGGCGTGTCCACGACAATTACCGATTCATAACCCTGTGGATCCGGGTCAATAACAGGGTCAATCTCAAGGTACTCCATCAGTCTTTTTCCCTGGCTGTCCGGTCCGTTGGGCAGACCAAACACACCTCCGTATCTCTTCCACAAAAGGTACAAACTAGCGACGGCATCGGGGTCTGCGTTTTGATGGGTAATGAAGAGGTTATTCCCCCCTTCCCGGATATTCATCTATCCGCCGCCGGTCGGACCTTGCTGTAAACCACTTAAGGAAGCACTCAATTCCTTCTGAATGTTTTGGAAATTCTTCCTCAATTTGTCTTCCTGTCTAGCGATGGCCTTTACCCTCACCTGGGTGGACTCAAGTTCGTCTTTGAGCTCTTCTATTAACTCATTCTGGTCTTCGACCTTTATCAGAATGTTCTCGCCCACATTCTTGTAAACGGGTGACTCCACACTCAATTTTCCCAGCTCTTCCAATGCACGTTCTGTTTCGTTCTCTTTGAGCTGTAATTGTTGCTTTTGTGTTATTATCCGCTGCAGTTGCTGCTGTAACTGCTGCGCTTCAGCCAACTTGGTCTGTATGTCTTCTTGGTTCATAGCCATATTCTTTGCCTCCTATTTATGTAAATCTATTATCTATTTTTTCTGCAATATCAAGCCATCTGATATACGAATTAAGGGCCGCTCTCAGTGCGTGTGAATCTTCCGCCTCAATGTGTATCCCCGGTAATTCGGAAAGCAGTTCAACGCGGACCTTCTTCATACTCTCCTCCGTTTCAGGTTTAAGAGTATTAAGTAAACGCCGAGTATCTTCGCCCTTTTCAAGATGGAGTGTTAAACTATGCATGGTTTTACCGTGCCTTCAATACCTTTTTGACGTTGGGTCTTTCTTTATAAAATATTTTTCCACCGCAGTTATCGCACTGTATACTAACGCGATTGATGTTGTCTTTACTAATCTTCTCCTTACAAATCGCACACTTGAACATTTTATCAACTATCCTCTTCGAATCGTATGTCTTTATCAGGCTGCGGCTGGTAGGCACCGCCTGCAAATGTGAGTCCACATTTACTGCAGGTCCATATACCCGAACTCTCCCGGCTTACCTTATGATGGTTGCATTTCGGGCATTCATATTTATGCCTTAGGGATTCCTCTATGTTCTTAGTGGACCTTCTAACCCTGACGCCATAGCGCGGTCCGAAGCGACCAGTGGTGCTTACCTTCTTTTTCTTTGACTTTTTCTTCTTTTTCGCCATATTCCAACACCTCTGAACTGAGTCTTTCAGTTTGGTATTATGAGTATTTATACTTTGTCCTTCAATAGTGCTCTGATATTATCGCCGATCTCCTTTGATTTTTCGATGCAGTCTAACGTGTCTTCGTATTCGAAAACACCACTTAACCCCTTCTGCATGGAGACTATATCTCCATTTTCGTTGGTACCGACGGTCAATCTTGCACCGGCTATCATCTCTTCTTCAAGACGTGCATCGAGCATTATTTGGTCCTTGATCTTGTAAAAGGTGGTGGGTACGACCATATGATCTACTGGTAGTTTGTAATCATCTCCGAGTTCGAAAGTCTCCGCCGGTACAGTGGAATTCATAAGTGCCGCCATTGCCGCTATACCACAGGCATCGAATAGATTCCCGTCGAAATCAAGTATATGCATGTCAAGGAAGGCGAGCCATACCTCTTCACCTTCCGTTACGCACAACTTAGCCACATCTAGGACATCACCTTCCCTAATGCCTCTATCCACTACCCTAGCGAGTTCTGTAGCGTCTTCTCTGGGCGGTCCCGCCTCGTAGGTTGGCGACGCCATGGGTATTAGCTCCGCAGAGGTGATCATCACACCCCTATCGGGGGTATCCGGGAAGGGCTCGCCGATGGACATTTTCACACCGACGATAACATCGGTATCTCCAAGGTGGACCCTAGCAGAGCCTTCAGCGGTACCTATCCAACCAGTTTGGATTTCCAACTTTCTCTGTTCTAGCAGATCCCTGCCATCGACCCTTTTGCCTTCCTTTATGAGTCTGAACAAGTAATCTTTCGTTATCCTGGATATCAATTCTTTCATCTGTATCATTCCTCCTCTGTATCATCGATCTCTTCATAACTATCTAGCGATGTAGAGTATCGTCTTTTCAGTGCATCTCTCTGGATCTGGTATATCTCTCTGCAAGCGTTCATTGCAAGTTCCATGACCTGTTTGTACTCTTCCATAGTAAGGTTTCCATCCATCTGAAGTAATGTTATCTTACCTGAAGTGGGGACCATTCCAAGGGGAACGTCGGCTTCGCCGAAATTATCCTCTTTTTTCCCAAGGTCCAGCACTACATGACCATCTATCTTACCAGCGGCGCAGGAAGATATCATATCAGACATGGGTATACCTGCATCTGCAAGTGCCACCGATGCAGCGGTCAAAGCCGCACATCTTGTGCCTGCACTAGCTTCCAATACTTCAACGAATACATCTATGGAAGACCTGGGGAACTGTTCCACAAACACTATCTCTTCCAAGGCTTCTGACATGATCTTACTGATCTCCACAGAACGTCTGTCAGGGCCGGGCCTCTTCCTATCGGGTACCGAGAAGGCAGCCATGTTGTACCTTGCCTGAACTACCGCTCTGGAAGGGTCCTGAGCATGTCTAGGATGCATCTCTCTGGGTCCGTAAACCGCAGCGAGTACTTTGTTTTCGCCCCATTCTAGGTAGGCGGAGCCGTCTGCTCTCTTAAGCACTCCGGCCTCTATTGTTATAGGTCTTAATTCATCGAACTTGCGACCGTCTAGTCTAATTCCATCTTCTCCAATCAATTTTATATCTTCGTTAACCATTAATATTCCTCCAAATCTATTCATATCCTCTTTTATTATCCAATTCTTTACCTGTTTCCTTCTTTAGATATTCTTCAACGGCATCTGTTAGCCCTACTACTTGGGCGTTCTCTTCTATCATCTGTATCGCTTTTACCGCTACATACTGACTTTCTAGGGGACCGTCTATCCAGATACGACCGTTCTGGCCCACGAATATCCTGCTGTCGGTATAATTCTTCAGCATTGAGATCATTGAGCCTTTTCGACCTATGACCCTAGGGACTTGTGAGGGTGCTATCTCTATAACCTGTCCGTTATTGAGTTTTCTCAGACCTTCTTCGTCCATACTTATCTGAATCTTCTTCAACTCGTCAACATTTGATATTTTTACAAGAATAGCGTCGCCAACATCTATGTAGCGTTTTGTGTCTCCGAACTCCACTCTCCATGGTACGTCGTTTACGTGAAGTACTGCAGGAAAAGGTGCGTTCAGGTCAACCATCCATATGGATGAATTGACGTCCGTTACTGTTCCTATAACCCGGTCTCCTCTCTTCGGATCATATCGTCCACTCTGGGCGGCAATATTAACGTACCCTGAGCGTATGGTTTTGACACCAAGGGTTGCAGCATATATCTTGCCCCCTCTTTTAAACGTACCTCTACCTGGTTTGACTCCTTCATCCTCTATCAAATCTCCTGGTAAAAGAAGTTCTCTGTTTAATCCTTTCTTTTCGTTCATCTTTAAACACCTAAATCAATTTTTTTTATTCTTCCAATAATTCTAACTCTGCTTTACCTTTAGTTTTATTATTAATTTTCTCAAAAAGCTCATCCTTGGCACCTGCGGTTATCTTAACTACTCCTTTCCATGTGCCGTCGTTCAGCCAGTCTTCTCGTGTGATGGTGCCCATCTCCTTCAAATCACCATAGATCTTACCATATAGACCTCCACCGACCCTTATCTCGACTAGCAGTTTTTTGAAGCTAAGTGGAATCAACGCCTTTATGGCATCCACTACGTCATCGATCTGCATGCCCACCGGTTTGAAGGGGTCTATGTGTATACTTGCCTCCTTCATGGCGTTCTCGATCCGGTTGGGGGGGTGCGGAGTTCCCGTCTGCGGGTTGACGGAGTTTCTGACTATCCTATCTATGATGTCCTTCCTCTTGTTCTCCTGTCTTTTCCTCCGCTGTTCTGTGGTTATCTGTACATCTCCTTTTTGGAGAATAATGGTGGCTATATCTTCCACATTCGTAGTACCGAATACTTCTTCTATGTCTTCTCTTGCAGGTTCTTCCCCTTTACTGGAATCCGAGAAGACCTTATCTGCGGGCATATTATCCAATATGTCAACATCCTTTTTCACACGGAATTTTTCAACCGCTTCCGGCTTGATCAACACCTCAAAATTATTACCATGTGATCTCATTCTGGCGATAACGTACTCATCAAGTAATGTATCTGTATGTTCCTTTTGATAATCCTTTTTACCCAATCTGTCGTCACCTCATGTAACCGAAGCTACATATTCTTTTATCTTTTCCTTACTGAGCTTCTTGAAATCTTCATCAGTAGTTATGGTCGCTATGTCGAGTGAACGGGTATTAAGGTCAGTATCTCCAGCCTTTGTTAGACCTTTGAGTGCAAGAGTAATGGCTTCTTCCAGAGACATTTCGTCATCATAATCTTCATCGAATATCTCTTCTACTTCATCCCTGTCCATGCCTATACTCACAGCTTTGTAGGCCATGAAGGCTCCACTGGGATCCGTCTCGAAAAGATGGGGTCCCTCTTCGTCCATGCCTGCTACTAAAAGTGCGGTGCCGAAGGGTCTTACACCACCGTACTGGGTATAGGTTTGTTTAAAGTCACTTATCCTCTTTACCAATGTAGGTACCTCTATCCTCTCATTATATGATATCCTGTTAACTTGAGCTACTACTCTAGCGTAATCAACAAGAACTCTGGCATCTGCTACCAATCCCGATGTGGCCAGTCCGATCTTTCTATCTATATGAAATATCTTTTCGATGGATTTGGTCTCGACCAACGAACTGGTTATCCTTTTGTCCACTACCAAAGCGACGCCACTTTGTGTCTTGATACCAACGGTGGTGGTACCTCTTTTCACTGCTTCTCTAGCGTATTCTACCTGAAACAATCTCCCGTCTGGAGAGAAGACCGTTATTCCACGGTCATATCCCATTTGTCCTGGCTGCATTCTAATTCCACCTGCGGTTAGAATAATACATTACGGTTATAAAGATTGCCCTTTAGAGATGGTAAAATGGTCACGAGTATATTATACTGTTCACGCGCCCGAACTCAAACTTTTTCGATCACTATATCTACAGCATCCGTCACCTTCTCGAGTTCAATAACATCTTCAACCTTTCCCACTATGTTAACTTCGCTGGCAGCTACGGGTTCTTCGCCGATGGACGCAGGAGTCGGTCCAAAGAAGATCGCCAGGGCATCTCCCGGGGGCCAGTATCCCATGGTTCCCACTTTGACAGTCTTACAAGCGGTCTCATCTAACGGTTTGTTTATACCTATGGGAAAGTAAAACTCGTCCCCCCACGTCTCGAACTCTGATTTTATCGGAAGTGCCTCACTCACGGCTTCGGCACATTCGGTATCTAAAAGTTCACCTTCGAGTTCCAAATGCCCCACTTTTACCTTGATCTTAGAGGTCATGGAGGTTGCTAACTACAAGAAGTTTTATAAGTCTTTATGTGTCGGGAAAAGCCATCTGAGGCGGTACGCGAATTGCTATCATAAGCGTGATAGCAGCCCGTAGCAATATTTTTAACAGCCTTTTGAATATGCGCAAGAGATGCAGATCGCCATAGATGTCGGGGGGACCTTTACGGACTTCGTCGTTATCGACGGGGACAGTGTAGATCACTTCAAGATTCCGTCCGTTCCGGAGGCACCGTGGAAGGCAGTACAACAAGGGATCAGAGGGCTCGGCCCCTTGGGTGCCGTGTTTCACGGAACCACTATAGGTACCAACGCGTTCCTTGAAGGTAAAGGGGCAGAGACAGTTTTCATCACCAACAAAGGCTTTGAGGATCTATTATCCATAGGCAGGCAGACCAGACCAAAACTGTACGATCTACATGTAAGAAACAAAAAACCCCCCGTTCATACGTGCTTTGGTATAAAGGGACGACTGGACGCCGAAGGTGGAGAGATAGAGCCTTTGAATACGGAAGAGATCGAGGATATCGCCCGAGAGCTGAGTGAAGAAAGGTTATCCGCCGCCGTGTGTTTACTGCACTCTTATGCGGGGGGTATCCACGAGAATGCCGTCGGTGATATCCTCTCGAGATACGGAGTACCATATTCGCTCTCCAGCAGAATTTCGCCAGAATACAGGGAGTATGAAAGGGGATTGACGACTTTCATGGATGCCTATCTCACCCCGATCATGAAGCGATATTTTCGTAAGCTGGAAGATATATTAAACGCGGACCCGTACATAATAAAATCCAGCGGTACTCTGGAACGTCCCAGTACTATTTCACCCGTCGATACTTTATTGTCGGGCCCGGCAGGAGGCACTGCCGGAGCAGTTCATATCTCGCGTCTCACCGGAGTTAACAACCTGATAACACTGGACATAGGGGGCACTAGTGCTGACATGTCAACCATTATAGACGGTAATTTAAGTTGGAAAGACCAGGGGGACATAGACGGTTTCCCGATATTGTCCAAGATGGTGGATATCGTAACCGTAGGATCAGGGGGTGGAAGTATCGCAAGGATAGACGAGGGTGGTATGTTGAGGGTGGGCCCCGAGAGTGCTGGTGCGTATCCAGGGCCTGTTTGTTACGGCAGGGGAGGCACAGAACCTGCAGCTACCGATGCTCATCTGCTGATGGGGCATATAGACCCGTCTTATTTTTTAGATGGTAAGATGCCGTTGGACATAAAGGGAGCGAAGGCAGCGATAAAGGAACTTTCCGAGAAAACGTATCTCACAGTGGATGAAACCCTTTTGGGTATATTCCGCATCTCCATAGCCAAGATGGCTAGATGCATAAAGAGTATCACCGTCGGACGAGGATTGGATCCGGAGGAATTTACGCTGCTCGCCTTCGGAGGTGCAGGGCCGCTCTACGCGGCAACACTTGCAGATTCACTTGGGATATCCAAGGTGATGATCCCTATCATGCCCGGTGTATTTTCAGCTTTTGGAATGATCACGAGTGATATAACCTACAGTTCGTCTCGTACTCTGCTCACACGACTATCAGATACGGAAAATATTCGAGAAGTAATAGATGAACTACTGCATGGGCTGCCCATGAAGGGCGGCCATCGTGTGTATCTAGGGTTGAGGTATAAAGGTCAAAGCCATCATCTCAACATTCTTCACTCGGATGATACGGAAGAAATGTTTCATATGGAACATCAAAAGACATATGGGTACCATCTGAAAGATGCCGATATAGAGGTAGTCAGGGTAGAGGTAGAGGTGTATCGCAGGAGAGATGTCGACTCGATGCCTTACATACATCAGGAGACCACTCACCCATCTCATAGGAACTGCCTTTTCGACGAGGGATGGTTGAAGACCGACATATATTACCGCAGCGGTCTCTCACCCGGTAAATGCGGAACGGGGCCGGCTATGATAGAGGACACCGGCTCCACCGTGCTGATCCCGTCAAGCTGGTCATTTTCCGTGGACGAAAACGGGATGATCCATATGGAGGTGGATACGGATGAATAGTATCAACCCTTCACGCCTGGAGGTGATGAAGCACGCATTCACCGCTATCCCGGAGATCATGGGTACAGCACTCAAGAGGAGTGCATTCTCACCTAACATAAAAGAACGGATGGATGAATCCTGTGCTATATTCACAGCAGAAGGGGAGTTATTGGCCCAGGCGGAGCACATACCGGTACACCTCGGTGCCATGCCGTGTGCCCTTGAAAGGGTGATAAACGACATAGAGATGCTGCCCGAAGACCAGGTAGTACTAAACGACCCCTATTCGGGAGGTACGCACCTACCTGATATTACGCTGATCAAACCGGTTTACAACAGGGAAGAACGTATCGGATACGCAGTAAACCGTGCACACCACGCCGATGTGGGCGGGAAGACTCCGGGTTCAATGCCCGCCGATAGTCGTAGATTAGATCAAGAGGGCATCGTGATACCTCCTATGCATATAATGAGAGACGGAAAGGAAGTACGTAATGTGTTACGAATATTTGAAAAAATGCGTTCTCCCACTGAAAGAAAAGGTGATATCCGTGCACAGTTGGGTTCCAACCAACGCGGTGCACTTGAATTTTTACGTAATGTCCGCCGGTTCGGTGAGGTGGATTACCGGACCTTTGCGGAAGAGATAACGAACTACTCGGAAAGGCGCACTCGAGAGGCGCTCCAGACCATACCCGAAGGCATCTACCGGAATGAGTCGTTCATGGAATGGGAGACCCCGGTTAAACTCATGGTACGAATAAGGGTGAAGAAAGGAGAGGTAAACATGGATTTCAACGGCAGTTCACCACAAGTGAACGGTAACATCAACGCACCTTTACCTGTAACATTATCGGCAATTTACTATGTGATAAAATGTCTGATACCCGAGGACATTCACGTTAACGCCGGTACTTTCAGACCTATACAAGTAAAAATACCGCAAGTCTGCGTACTCAACCCCGGGTATCCTGCGGCGGTTTCAGCGGGTAACGTCGAAACCTCCCAACGAGTGGTAGAACTTTTATTCGGTGCCCTTCGTGACGTACTACCGGAGAATATACCGGCAGAGAGCCAGGGAACCATGAACAACCTGATAATCGGGAATGATAGATTCACTTACTACGAGACCATAGGCGGAGGTGCGGGGGCTTCATATCACGGCGACGGTGAAAGCGGTGTCCACGTGCACATGACCAACACGAAAAACACGCCGGTAGAGGTCTTGGAAAACGAGTATCCCCTCAGGGTGATCTCGTATCATCTTCGCAATGACTCTGGAGGCCGGGGACTTCACGTAGGAGGCCGGGGCATAGTCAGGGAGGTAGAGGTACTAGAGGACTGCGAACTGTCCGTTCAATCACAGATGAGAAAAGAAGGACCGAAGGGGATGCACGGGGGCGGAGACGGCAGCCCCGGTCGTAATATACTCATAACCGACGATTGCAATACATTGCTGGACTCCATGGTAAACATGCCTGTAAAGAAGGGATGGCGCATCCGCATCGAAACGCCCGGTGGCGGGGGATGGGGCTGGGTTAAAGATATGGAGTGATGAGTAACGGTGTGTGCACACATCCAAAGGTTTATTGCCTCTTGTACTATCATCCATAGAGTGAATGAAAAATGCCGTTAGATACAGATAGATGCCACTTCTGCAGAAGATGGACGAAGGAATATGAGAAGATAGGCGACCGCTCGATATGTGAAACCTGTTTCAAAGAACTCGTGGACAAGATCAAGGCCAAACTCTGAATCATATTTCAACATCTATACCATAAACCCTCTCGGGATTGTACTTGTGAATACGTAAGATGTCTTTTTCAGTCAATACATCCTCGTTTAGTAACTTAAAGGTTTTTTTGGGCACGGTCTTTACACCCAGTACCGCCCCGGGTCGGTTTGGGTCATCCAGATAGTCGGTTTCCATCATGAATCGGTTTCCCTTTTCCACAGCCGTTCTAAGATTTTTCTCACTGGCCAATACCGATGGAAACAATCCGTGATTCTTTGATTTATCCACGATAGGAGGGCAATAATGTTTGACCACTTTTTCCCTTGGTAAACCAACATCGTCTGCCATGAATGCCAATTCTTTGCAAACCTCCTGAGTGGTACTCTCCGTGTGGAGAACTACAGGGCAGTTCAGTTCCGAAGCCAGTTCCATACCGTGCTTCATTATCCTGTTAGATGCTCCCCATATATCTTGGTTCACATCGAAATGTGGTCGACCGATCTCACCGATGGCGACAGCGTCCCCCTCTTCAACGTATTTAGCCGCCAGTTCCATGCCGTCCATCAATATCTGTTCTGCCTTTTCCATACCAACTTTCCCTTCCAGACCGATTAGATCAACGGGATAAGGTCCAAGGGTCACGTATATCTCTACCGAAGTAGCCTTTCGAGCTCTTTTAGCGAGTGAAAGTGTACGCTGATATATGGGTAGATACCCGTCGGTGTCCCACGTCCTAAGGTCATGGTAGGGCATATGAGATAATATAAGGTGCGTGCCTCCGGCACTTTGGAATCGTTTTACCGCCCGGATGTTATCACCCGTTTCCTGCAGATGGATGTGATTATCAAATATAGGTAATTCGCTAATGGATCAATCCCGCCTTTTTTAGCTCTCTCTTTACAAGCTCTACGGCTTCCTCAAGGGACGGTATGTCCTTGGCACCGGTACATACCATGTTGCCGGACCCAAAGAGCAGCAGAACCACGTCACAATCCCTAGGGCGGTAAACAAGGCCGGGAAACTGCTCCGGCTCGTACTCTACCCGTTCAAGTCCGAGTGTGATGGCAATTGAGTTGAGGTTTAGATCCTGGCCTAATCCGTATGAGGCAACGATATTTTGAACTACTACCTCGACTTCATCGGATGTGTCGATACCGCCTCCGTTGAGCTGCGATTTCAACCCGTTGACACCCTTTTTGGCATCATCTAGGGTTTTACCTCCCGTACAAACAACTTTTCCGCTGGAAAATAAGAGGAGAGATGTTTTTGGTGATCTGGTGCGGAACACAAGACCGGGGAATTTATCTGGATCATACTCGGAACCGTCAAGAACACTTGAAGCATCGGTCAAGTCGATTTCCACCTCCATTGATGAAGATGCCACCACGTTTTCTATCCTAAGACCGTTCATACACATCACATCTTTCAGTACTTTAAAGAGACACTGGGGTTAATAAATCCTTCGTATTCGATTACCCCCGTGAACTTTTTCTTCAGTAATTAGATTGTATATCACTCGTCAAACGAATGAAGCTCACTACGCAAACATTAATATCCTTTTTCACTTCTCTGTCAGCTGATCATATGTCTTTCATCGGAATTATTTGTGGAACGGGTTTCAAGAACCAGGATGATATAAACGTAAAGGAAACGCAGGACGTAAAGACCCCATGGGGATCCCCCTCATCGCCTTTGTACAGATGTGAATTTTCCGGTAAAGATGCGATACTTTTACTCAGGCACGGTTCCAGAAAGAAGATACCACCTCATCGAATAAATCACCGAGCGAACATCTACGCACTTCAGAACGAGGTGGATGAAATAGTGGGTGTTTCATCTGCCGGTGCACTTCGAAACGATATTCCCGTGCCGTCCATATCGGTACCTACAGATTATGTAAGTTTGTGGAATGCAATAACATTTTATGATGAGTCTGTCAAGCACGTCACCCCCGGCCTGTCACCTAACTTGAGGAAAGGCCTGATAAAAGCGGCCTCCTGCGTAGATAGTACCGGTCTGATAAGGAGCGATGATGTCTATGTCCAGACTTTGGGGCCAAGACTGGAGACCCAGGCAGAGGTAAAACTGCTGTCGAGATTTGGTGACCTAGTGGGGATGACCATGGCATCAGAAGCTACCCTGGCAAAGGAAGTGGATGTAGGATACGCTTCCTTGGTCACCATCGATAATTACGGCCATGGAGTGGGACCCGAGAGTATAAGATACGAAGACATCGTGAATACTGCTAGGGACAACTGGATGAATGTTACAGACATACTCAAAGCCTTCCTTGAAGCCCAGGTGAGATAGACATGAGTATTGTGATCAAAGACGCGAAGATACCGGGTCGTTTGGGATCCTTTGATGTTTTGTTAGAAGAGGATACGATAGTCGGTATCAGTGAGGATGAAGACGGGGATGAAGTGATACGGGCATCCGGAAGTTACCTTTTACCGGGTTTCGTCAATACCCATACCCATGCTGCCATGTCTCTCTTCAGAGGATATGCAGACGATCTGCCGCTCCAACAATGGTTGGAAGATCACATATGGCCGCTGGAGAGTAAGCTTACAGCGGAAGACGTTTACTGGGGTACCAGACTAGCATGCTTGGAGATGATAAAGACGGGAACCGTGGCTTTCAACGACATGTACTTTTTTATGGAATCGGCCTCTGATGCGGTAGAGGATATGGGCATGAAGGCGACAATGAGCTATGGTTTTATCGACTTGGGCGATGAAGAGAAGAGAGGATCGGAGATAAAAAGAGTAAAACAATTTGTGGACTATGTAGGTGATTCAAAACTGATAAAACCCGCTTTGGGGCCTCACGCTATTTACACAGTTTCAAAAGAGGGACTCCGATGGTGCGCAGAATACTCTCGTAAGATGGAACTTCCCATACATATACACCTTGCAGAAACGGAGAATGAGATTAAAGAGTTCAAGAAACAAAATCCCGGATATGACCGTATCACAGATTACTTGGAAGAAACCGGTCTCTTAAACAATAGATTACTGGCTGCACACTGCGTATGGCTGGAGGAGGAAGATATAACAAATATGGCTGAGAAGGATGTGGTGGTCAGTCATAATCCTGTATCTAACATGAAGTTGGGTATTGGTAAGCCCATGGATTACGGTTCAATGAGATCAAAAGGCATCAAGATAACCCTGGGTACGGACGGTTGTGCCTCCAACAACAATTTGGACATTTTGGAGTCCGCCAAGATAGCGGCACTACAACAGAAGATGTCGGGTGATCCTACGGTTTTACCTGCCGTGGATGTTTACAACATGATTACCGAAGCCGGCGCAAGAGCATTGAACACCGGAGGCGGCTCGATAATCGAGGGGATGTCTGCCGATATCATACTGTTGGATAAAGGAGTGAAGGGAATACCGGGGTACAACCCCATATCGGACATGATATACTCACTTCAGGGCTCAGATGTAACCCATGTGTTCATAAACGGGAGGATGGTCATGAAAGACAGACATGTAAAGGACGAGGATAAAATAATCAAGGAAGCTTCTGCAAGGGCCATGAGATTGGTAAAGGAGGTCGGGTGATGCTCGAATTACTGAAAAGATCCGTCAAAGATTCACCCGTTGTCGATATGGAAGATTATCACTACTTTATCCATCCTCTGACGGACGGCCTGCCCATGATGGAACCTGAACTCTTGGAGGAAGTTCTGGATGTTGTAGAGGATATTTGTGAATTGGACTGTGATTACATAATAACAGCACAATCTATGGGATTTCCTCTTGCTGCAGGCCTCTCACTTAGAACGGGTCTGCCTTATAAGTTCATTAGAAAGAGGAGCTACGGCCTTAAAGGAGAGATGTCAGTGTGCCAGATAACGGGTTACTCTGAATGTGACTTATATATCAATTTTGTCGAAAAGGGGGATCGGGTATTTTTTATAGACGATGTATTCAGCACCGGAGGTACCATTCGAGCAATAATCAAAGCACTGCAGGAGATCGGTACGGAATTGACCGACGTGCTGGTCGTTTTTGAGAAGGTAGGACACAAGGAAGAATTAGAACGGGATCTCGGTATCAATATTAAATCACTGTTAAGGCTCGAAATGAAGGGTTCCGATATCCGCATAGTCGGTGAGGGATTTTAGTCATATCAACTCTTTAACTGTCTAAGTTTTCTACTAAAAGAGGATTCTTTCTTATCCCCCTTTATAACTTTATGTTTTGGTAGTATTATCCGCTTGTTCTCTTCTTTCAACATCCGTCTTTTTCTCACACCACCTACGATGATTTCATCATCAGTATCCGGGATAGTGTCACCCACTTTGTCGATGATCTCATCAGGTGTTTTTTCTACAATCATTTCATCTCCTTCGTTGTCTATAAGTGATTCATCTGGTTTTACATCTTCGAACTGCGAGTCGGTCTTAACTTTGTCTTTTCTTTTTAGTACGGGTATTGAGTCGGTCTTAACTTTGTCTTTTCTTTTTAGTACAGGTATTGAGTCGGTCTTAACTTTGTCTTTTCTTTTTAGTACGGGTATTGAGTCGGTCTTAA